>JAPLOT010000231.1 GCA_026400595.1 Alphaproteobacteria bacterium
GCCACCAGGGCATGAAGGCCTCGCTGGTCTCGCGCGAGGTCATCGCCGACTCCGTCGAACTCACGATGCGCGGGCATTGCTACGATGCGCTGGTCGGGCTTGCCGGCTGCGACAAGTCCCTGCCCGGGATGATGATGGCCATGGTGCGGCTCAATGTGCCCTCTGTCTTCATCTACGGCGGTTCGATTCTGCCCGGTACCTTCAAGGGCCAGCCGGTGACCATCCAGGACGTCTTCGAGGCTGTCGGCAAGCATTCGGTGGGCGCCATGTCGGATGACGACCTGCTCGAACTCGAGCAAAAGGCCTGCCCTTCGGCGGGCTCCTGCGGCGCACAGTTCACGGCGAACACCATGGCCACCGTGGCCGAGGCGATCGGCCTGGCGCTGCCCTATTCCTGCGGCGCGCCGGCGCCTTACGAGATCCGCGATTCCTTCTGCTTCACTGCGGGCGAGAAAGTGATGGAACTGCTCGCGCGCAACATCAGGCCGCGCGACATCGTCACCCGCAAGGCCCTGGAGAATGCAGCGACCGTTGTCGCCGCCTCGGGCGGATCGACCAATGCTGCTCTGCATCTTCCCGCCATCGCGCATGAGGCGGGCATCTCCTTCGATCTCTTCGACGTGGCAGAGATCTTCAGACGGACACCCTATATTGCCGACCTGAAGCCCGGTGGCCGCTACGTGGCCAAGGATCTCTTCGAAGTCGGCGGCATTCCACTGCTCATGAAGACCTTGCTCGATCACGGCTACCTGCATGGCGACTGCGTGACCGTGACGGGAAGAACCATGGCCGAGAACATGGCGAGCGTGAAGTGGAACCCCGATCAGGACGTCATCCGCCCGGCGGATCGGCCTTTTACAAAAACTGGTGGCGTCGTGGGACTCAGGGGCAATCTCGCCCCGGAAGGTGCCATCGTGAAGGTGGCTGGCATGAAGACTCTGCGCTTCTCTGGTCCCGCGCGATGCTTCGATACGGAGGAGGCATGTTTCGAGGCGGTATCGAAACGCAAGTACAAGGAAGGCGAAGTGCTGGTGATCCGCTATGAGGGACCGCGCGGCGGCCCCGGCATGCGCGAGATGCTGGCGATCACCGCCGCCATCTACGGGCAGGGCATGGGCGACAAGGTGGCACTGATCACAGATGGCCGCTTCTCGGGTGCCACGCGTGGATTCTGCATCGGCCATGTCGGACCGGAGGCGCAGCTGGGTGGTCCGATCGGCCTGCTTCAAGACGGCGACGTCATTACCATCGACGCGGAAGCCGGCACGCTGGATTGCAATGTGAACGAAGCCGAGTTCGCGCGGCGCCGTGCCAGCTGGCAGCCGCGCGCCCATGGTTACAACTCGGGCACGCTCTGGAAATATGCCCAACAGGTAGGCCCCGCCTTTTCCGGTGCAGTGACGCATCCCGGCGGCGCGGCCGAAGGCATGGCATACGCGGACATTTGAATGTGATCAGCCCTCTTCGAGGTCCGATCTGAAGGCAAGTACATGGGCGACCTCGCCGCCGCCTCAGGAGTCCTCGCCGGGGAAACTGCCCATGGCGCCAGACTTTCCAGCCAGTGCCTTGCGCAGGCTGTACATCTGGTCGAGCAGGTTCAAGATGACACCGATACCCTCGTCGTTGACGCCGAGGTCCTTCTTGAGATCACGGATCAGCTGGGCACGGGCGACATCCGCCTCGGTGAAGGTGAAGTCAGGCTCGCTGACCTGTGGCACAAGCCACTCCTCCTCGATCCAGACCTGCAACGTTTCCTGATCGAGGTGGGAGCGGTAAAGAAACTCCATCTTGCTGATGATCATGGCTACATGTCCCGGCGCGGATTGTCGTTCGGGCCTGGAGCCCATTTCGAGAGGAACTCGTTGAGTTCGGCATTGGGTTCGCTTGGCAGCATGACCTTGAGCTTGACCAGCTGGTCACCGTTGCCGCCGCCGCGGCGCGCTGCGCCCTTGCCCTTGAGCCGCAAGGTGGTTCCGCTGTTCGATCCTTTGGGAATTGTCATGATGACCGAGCCGCTTGGCGTGGGCACGCGGACACTGCCGCCCAGTGCGGCTTCCTGGATGGTGACCGGAAGGTCGAGGAGAATATCGTCGCCCTGCAAGGTGAAGTACCGGTGTGGCTTGATCTCAATCTCGACCAGAGCGTCGCCGGGCGGCCCTTCGCCCCGCGAGGGTGCGCCCTTGCCGCGCAGGCGGAGGATCTGTCCTTCGCGCACACCCGGCGGAATGTTGACGTCGATCGAGCCGCCATCGGGCAGGGTCAGCCGACGGTTGGCGCCATTGATGGCGTCGAGGAAGTCCACCGCAAGCCGATAGTGAACATCTGCACCTGGCGCCTGGCGGGCCTGGCGCGCCTGACGCCTGAGCAGCTCGGCCAGGAAGTCGTCGTTTTGTGCGAAGTCGGCAAATCCCGACGGATTTTCGTATGGGCTTCCATTGGTGGCCGCCGAGGCATAGTCGCGATAGTAACGTTCGCGCGGGCGCTCCGCACCCGAGGCATCGATCTCGCCGGAATCGAAGCGGCGGCGCTTCTCGGGATCAGACAAAAGGTCATAGGCTCCGGCTACCTGCTTGAAACGCTCCTCCGCCGTCTTGTCGCCGGGATTGAGATCGGGGTGCAGTTTCTTCGCCAGTTTGCGGTAGGCTTTCTGGAGTTCATCGGCCGAAGCGCCGCGCGCCACCCCAAGAATCTCGTAAGGGTCCTTCACTGTTGTTCCTTCTGGCAGGCCGGTGGGTTTGCGCTAAAGACTACTTTGAAAGGCACGAAAGTAAAGTACGGCGGGCATGCATGGCGCTAGCGCTCGGCATGCGCTTTGCGGCCGCCACGGCTCAGCTTCTCGATCGGCGCCGTTTCGAGCAGCCGGCGCGACAGGTCGACGGATCTTCGCGCCAGTTCCGCCGCGCCCTCGTGCAGTTCCCTGGAGTTCCTGACCATCTTGACGTTGTTCTCCATGTCCTCGGCCGACCAGCCGCGGCTGTGTGCGATATAGGGGAAGGGCGGGAACTGGAAACCCAACTCGGCGAAAAATCCCAGCATCTGGCCGGCGACGCCCTGGATATTGTCCTGACCGCCGACGATGATGAAGCCCGCAACCTTGTTGCGGATCAGCAGGCGGTTGTGGGTGGTGATCTGGTTCTGGATGCAGTTCAGCCGCTCGGCCATCTTGAAGTAAAGCGAACTGGCCTGGCCCCAGCGGATGGGCGTGGCAATGAGGATCACGTCGGCCCAGTGGACCAGGGCCTCGTAGACGGCGGTCAGCTCATCGTCCGAGCGCATCTGCGTAATCGAGCAGGGCCAGGTGCAGGCCCGTGCGGCTTTCGAGTAGTAGCCTTCGCAGGCATGAAACTTGAGGTCGTTCAGCCTGATCATCTGGGTTTCGCATCCCTCGGCCTTGGCGCCGGCAAGGGCGGAGCCGAGCAGGTCGTCCGATCCGGAGTAGCGTGGCGCGCGGCCGTCCATGGCAGTGGTCGAAATGCCAGCCACGCGAATGGCGCCCTCGGCACGAACCACCGGCCGGGCCAGGGGAATGGGATCGTGCGGAAGCCGGTTGCGTGAGGTGCCGGCGCTGGTGTTGACCAGCACGCGGCCGCCTGCCACCTTCACCGGATAGCTGGGAACCTTGTCGTTCTCGAAGCCGGGTTCTCCAAGCCCGGTGATGCGATGGAAGCGCCACTGATGCCAGGGGCACACCAGATAGTCGCCCTGCAGCGTGCCTTCGCCGAGCGGGCCCCCAACGTGGTTGCAGGCATTGTGCACGGCGCCGAACTGGCCGTTGATGCAGGTAAGTGCGATTTCCGTGTTGCCGGCGCGGCAGCGACGAACAGATTGGGATGCGAGTTCCGCCGCTTCGCCAATGTCAATCCAATCCTTGTCCATGGGGTCTTGCTCTCCTGCGTGAGAATCGTCAGAGCGAAGTATTGGCGGAAACGGCAACAGATGGGAACCGCGGCTTCGCCGCCTCTTCTTTTCGACGACAAGTCAAGCACATGTTGCAAAGCAGCGAGAAGGCTTCGAGGGAATTGTTGGAAGGCATCCGCGGGATGCTTGCCAAGTGCGCCCGGAATGCATACGGTATTGCCAAAGCTGCACCCAAGACAGCGAAGGTTGCTGCGCAAGTCATGCAATCGAGAGACTGGGGGGCGCTCATGGGCGAGGCACACGATCTGTCTTCACTACGGGGGGCCGCAGCAAACGCACGGCTGCGGCTTGGTGTCAGAGTTGAACCTCCCATCCCGCTGGATGTCGAAGACGTCCGCGAACGGGAAGTCCGGCTGGCGGCACTTGCGGCTGAAGAGGTCATCCCTCGCCTGCTTGCCATTCACAATCAGATCGTCGTGCCGGTGGATCATGATCGCCTTCACGCGGGCCTGATCGAAATCGAAGAGCTCTCGCGGCTGGTGCTGAGGCCCGATGGGCCGGAGGCGCTCGACTACATACAATTTCTCCGGGATCGCGGGCTGTCGCTCGATCAGCTCCATGAGGAACTGCTCGAGCCGACGGCCCGGCATCTTGGAGAGCTGTGGGAGGCCGACCGCATCGACTTCGTCGATGTGGCCGTGGGTGTCTCGAAGCTGCAACGAATGGTGCACTACTTTGCGCGGCTTGATGCCATTCCGCCCTATGATGACCGGCTCAAGGCCCTGATCACCACCACACCTGGCGAAAGCCACAGCTTCGGCAATGCGATCGTCCAGAAGTTCCTGCGGGCCAGCGGGTGGCACGTCTGCGCCTGTTCTGCGCCCGGCCCTGATGAGCTGGCCAGTCTCGTCGCCGAAGAGTGGTTCGGTGTCGTGGGGTTCTCGGTCAGTGCCGATCAGCACCTCGATGCTCTGGCATCCGCCATCCGGCGCGTGCGCGAGGTTTCCCTCAATCGCACCATCGGCATCATGGTCGGCGGACCATGCTTCGAAAGTCATGACGAGCGCGTTTCGATGGTCGGGGCCGATGGCACCGCACGGAACGGGCCCGCGGCGGCGATCCTGGCAAAAAAGCTGCTCGTGCGAAGCCTGCCATTTGCCGATGTCCAGTCTTCACTCCTGCGTCCGCCGTTCGATACCCCGCCCTGAGCAATGTTGCAGGCGGCACAGCCGCGCGTCAGCGCCGTCCGTCATAGGGGCTGTTGCAGCGATACTTCCTCTTGCCTTTTCCAATGAAGGTGTCGGTCTTGACATTGTAGGTCTTGTAGCGCGCCTTGCACCACTTGATGTGCTTGCTGCTTGAAGTCCGGACCTTCCTTGCCGGCACTTCATAGTCGTCGCCGCCATAATAGTAATCGTTGCCGAAGCAGTCATAGGGCAGCGCACCGTATCCCCAGCCGCAATATCCCCAGTTGAAGTAGCCGGGATAGTAGTTATAGGGCCTTGCGCGCCAGTACCTCGGATAGTGTCTATTATGATTGTTCCAGTGGCCGTGATGGCCATGCCAATTGCCGCCATGGCCTTTGCGGCGGATCCAGCGTTTCCGATAGGCGGACCTTCCGCCGTAGCTCTTGCGGCCGCTGAAGTGACTCGACCGGCTTGCCGCAAGCGTCATGCCTGATGTGGCCTGACTTACCTGCTCCGGTGATGGTGCAGGAAAGGCCTTGGATGGCCCTGCATCCAGCCCCAGCATGGCTAGAAGCATGGGAACCGCAAGAAATCTGATGGACATAAGAGTAGCTCTCAATTCTGCACGCATCCGCCGGAGGTCATCCAGCTGCCACTTTATAGACAACCATTGTGTCAAAGCAGGGTTCCTGATGTGAGCGACAACAACACCGCACTTCGGAAACCCCGAGTTCATGATCATGTTTAGCCGGGCGAATGGAGCCCGGCGTTGCCATGGATCAAATCGCAAATGCCTGCGGTACGGCAGGAGCGCCTGGCGCGACAACCCCTGCGCGAAATTCCTCAGTCATGGCCATGTGGATCAACCCGCAGATGCCTTGCCCCAATCGAGTTCCGCATAGACCGGCTGATGGTCGGAGGCATCGGCCGCCTCGTCGATCCAGGCCCGGCGAACCCGTCCGGCCAGGTCCGACGTGAGCAGGATGTGATCGATCCGCTTGGCCTGCTCAATGTCGTTGGCCGGATAGGTAATCCCCTCACATTCCCTCTGGCCGGCGGCGGTGAGGGCATCGACGAAGAGACCGTACTCCGGGATCCGCCCATAATCCGGCCCCGCGGGACCGGTGAGCAGGGAATACTCCGGCGAGTTGGGCATCATGTTGAAGTCGCCCAGCAGGATGGCGGGTTCCGGCATGGCCGGGACTTCGTCTTTTTCAAGCGCAATCCAGTCGGCGCCAAACTCCGAGGCTGGAACGCCCGGACCGGTCACCGGGCCGCCCTGCCGCGGTGCATCGGCGATGATGTCGATGAGCATCCGGGTCTGAATCAGGCGCTGGCGTTCGGACAGATAATTGAGATGGGTCACATAGAAGCGGAAAGCCCCGCCCGGATGACCGATGACCGACTCGAGCAGGACGCCGCAGTCGTTCAAGTGACCATAGACGGGATACTTCGGCAGCGGAAAGGTCCTGGCGGACAGGATGGGCCAGCGCGAAATGATGAGAAGACCGTACTCGCGGCGCCGATTGGTGATGCGCCCGTCCGGCCCGCGGCGGCTGTCGTCGACGTCAACCGATGGCGCGAAGTATACGAACCTGTCGGGGAGGAGTTCCGACAGTCGGCGGACCTGATCGGCATGTTCCATCTGGCGCCAGTTGCGTTCGACCTCCTGCAGGCCGACGAGGTCGGCTCCGCCGATCGTCCGGGCGATCCTTTCGAGGTCCACCTGTCCGTCGCGGCCCTTGCCCCATTGAATGTTGTAGGTGGCGACAAGCATGCGGCGGTCCTTTCGACAAGCGTTTGCGATCGACAAGACTTATGTCATCATAACTATGCATAACAAGGCTCAAGAAACGCTGCCCGGCACGGTCGATGTGTCGGTGTGCAAGGCGGTCAGGCCCAGGGAGACAGGAAGATGACCTTACGCAAGTCCATGGCAGCGCTGCTGCTGGCCAGCGCATTCGCGCTCGTGGCGGCCGAAGCCCATGCCGAGAAGGTGTTCAAGCGTGCCAACGATCTGAGCTATGGCGGCAAGGAAAGCCTCGATCCGATTTCGCCGAACCGGTTCTACGAAGTCAATGACATGGTCTATTCGCGTTTGGTGCGCCAGGACGACAAGGGAGAGCCGTCGCCGGAACTGGCGGTGTCATGGACGCCGAATGAAACGGCGACCGAATGGGTCTTGAAGCTGCAGGATGGCGTCAAGTTCCATGATGGCAGCGCCTTCGATGCGGCAGACGTGAAGTACACGCTGGAGCGGATCAAGGACCCGGCACTTGAGTCGCCCCTCGCTTCGGTCCTCGACTTCATCGACCGGGTCGACGTGGTCGATCCTGCCACCGCGAAGATCGTGTTGTCCAAGCCGCATTCCGGCCTGCCGCTGCTTCTGATGGACTATCGCGTGCGCATGATCCCGGAGGGCGCCGGCGCCGAGATCGCCAAGACGGGGATCGGTACCGGGCCATTCAAGGTCGAGAGCTATGATCCGGAAGGCCAGACCGTGCTGGTTGCCAATGAAACCTATTGGGAAGGCAAGCCAAAGCTGGACAAGGTCACATTTACCGCAATACCCGACAGCGAAGCCCGCAACCAGGCGATGCTTGGCGGCCAGCTCAATTACAATACGCTGACCCTCGACCAGGTTCCTCAATACAAGGACAATCCGAAGTTTGTCGTCCAGGACTTCCCGGCGGGCGGATGGTTCGGCCTGGTGTTCCGGGCCGATACGGCACCGTTTACCGATCCCAGGATCCGCAAGGCCATGCGCATTCCGGTGGACCGCGCGGAGATGGTGAAGCTGATGGTGGGCGAGGGCAACGGCGTCGTGGGGTGTGACCAGCCTGTCAAGGCGAATGATCCCTTCCGCGCGGAACTGGATTGCCCGCCGGACCCGGAGGGCGCGAAGAAGCTGCTGGCCGAAGCCGGATACCCCGATGGCATCGATATCGAAGTGCATACCGCCGATCTCGAGCCCGGCATGGTGCAGTTCGCCGAAGTCTATCAGCAGCAGGTGGCGAAGGCCGGCATCCGCGTGAAGCTGACGCTCGCGCCGTCCGACGGATATTGGGACGATGTCTGGATGAAGGTTCCGGTGGCGATGACGTCGTGGAGCGCCCGGCCGGCGGACCAGATTCTCAACGAGGCCTATCGCACCGGCAGTTCCTGGAACGAAAGCTATTATTCAAATCCCGCCTACGATCAGATTCTCGACAAGGCGCGGGCGTCGCTCGACATCAACGAGGCACGCAAGCTCTACCAGGAAGCGCAGCGCGTTCTCTTCGAGGAAGGAGCTACCTTCATTCCCTACCAGCAGAATGGACTGCGTGTCCTCACCGCGGACGTCAGCGGGATCAAGCCGCTGGACGAGGACTTCATTCGCTGGCACCTCGTCGACATGGCGGGCGAATGATCGCCTGACGGGAGAGTACGGCGATGTTCAGACTGATCGTCGGACGGGCAGCAAGTTCCGTCGTGACGCTCGTGCTGATTTCGCTGGTCGTCTTCATCGGCCTCGAGCTGATGCCGGGCGATGCCTGCACTGCCTATCTCGGCCGGGACGGCAAGGGTGCCGTTCTGGACTCCTGCCGCGAGCGCATGGGCCTGAACCGGCCGGCCAGCGAGCGATTCCTCGAGTGGGGTGGCAAGACCCTCAGCGGCGACCTTGGCACGTCCATGCAACGCGACAGACCGATCACCGAGATCGTCGGCTGGCGCCTGCGCAATACGCTTGTGCTCTCCGCGGTGGCTGCGCTCGCCGGCATCCCGCTGGCAATCCTTCTCGGCGTGATGGCGGGATTGCGGCGCGATGGGCCGCTCGATCTCTTCATCTCCTCGACCGCCATCGTCGCCATGACCATTCCGGAGTTCATTTCCGCAACGCTGCTGATCCTGATCTTTGCGGTGTCGCTGGGCTGGACTGCCGGCGTCGTCACCATCGGCTACAAGGCTCCGATTCTCGATCTCGTTGCCGTGTCGGTGCTGCCGGCGGCCACCCTCACTCTGATTCTGGCAGCGCATATCATGCGCATGGTGCGGTCATCGGTCATCGACGTGCTCGAGAGCGACTATGTGCTGATGGCCAGGCTGAAAGGCGTCCCGTGGCGGCAAATCGTCTGGCGCCATGTCTTGCCGAATTCGCTTCTGCCCGCCATCAGCGTGATCGGTCTCACCATTGCATGGCTGCTGGGAGGCGTGGTCATCGTGGAAAGCGTATTCAACTATCCCGGATTGGGACGCCTTGCGGTGGATGCGGTGGGTGACCGCGACCTGCCGCTGGTCCAGGCCATCGCGCTGCTCTTCGGCATCATCTATGTCATCACCAATCTGGCTGCCGACCTGATTGCGCTGCTTCTCAATCCCCGGCTGCGGACCTACCGGACATGACTTCGGTGCTTGCCACGCTCGGTGCCATCCTGCGGCGCCCGTCGGGAGCTGCCGGCCTGGCGATCGTGGTGCTCCATGTCCTCATCGCGATCTCTGCGCCACTGATCGTACCGCACGATCCGGCGCTGCAGGATTCCGCCACCATCCTGCAGCCGCCATCGACCGTGCACCTCTTCGGGACCGACAGGCTGGGCCGCGATGTCTTCAGCCGCACGCTGCTCGGCGGCCGCGAGGCCATGCTCATCACCACCCTTTCGACGGCCTTCGCCATGGCCTGGGGCGGCGTGCTTGGCGTCCTGGTCGCACTGGTCGGAGGAAAACTCGATGCGCTGGTGATGCGCGTCGTCGATGCGCTGGTGTCGGTGCCCTGGATTCTGCTGGTCATGCTCTTCGTCACCGCACTCGGCACCGGCACAGCCGCGCTCGTGCCGGTTCTTGGTTTCTCCTACGGCCTGTCGGTGGTCTATCTCGCACGCAGCGCCGCACTCGATTTTGTGACCCGCGATTTCGTGCTGGCTGCACAGGCGCGCGGCGAAAGCCAGTGGACCATCGCCAGCAGGGAACTGCTGCCGAATGTT
Organism: Alphaproteobacteria bacterium; assembly: GCA_026400595.1. Taxonomy (GTDB): domain Bacteria; phylum Pseudomonadota; class Alphaproteobacteria; order Rhizobiales; family Aestuariivirgaceae; genus Aestuariivirga. The sequence continues at coordinate 10,007 of JAPLOT010000231.1, forward strand.
CGTGACAGTCTTGCGGTGCAGGGCGCCATGCAGTGGTCCTGGATCTTCCTTGCGGTGAGTTCGCTGTCCTTCCTCGGCATGGGGGTGGCGCCGCCTGCGCCGGACTGGGGCCAGATGATCTCGGATTCACGCGGCATCATGCGTACCGCCCCGTGGACGGTGATCTGGCCCATGTTCTTCCTCAGCAGCCTGATCATCGGCATCAACTTGGCGATCGATGCCTGGGCCAAGGTTCTGGGTATCGACCGCGTGCAGCGGACGCCAGGCCCATGAGCCTCATCGACGTGTCGGGCCTTACCATCGGCATCCGGGGGCCGGATGACAACATCCTTCCGGTGGTCGATGCGGTGGACATATCCGTGGGCGAGGGCGAGTCGCTCGGCATTGCGGGAGAGTCGGGGTCGGGCAAGAGCACGCTCCTGCTCGCCATGATGGGGCTGGTGAAGACGGGCCTGCATCATCTGAAGGGTCAATCCCGTTTCGATGGTTTGCCGATGCTTGGCCGCAACGACGAGGACCTCAACGGGATTCGCGGCGGACGGCTTGCGCTCATTCCGCAGAATGCGGGGACGGCACTGACGCCCTCCATGCGCATCGGCCGGCAGATCGAAGAGTCGCTTCGTCTCCACGGCAATCTCACAGCCGAGGTAAGGAACCGGCGCATCGTCGACTTGCTGGCCCGGGTGCAGCTGCCCGACCCCGTGGAGCTGGCGCAGCGCTATCCGCACCAGTTGTCAGGCGGCCAGCTGCAGCGCGTGGCCATCGCCATGGCGCTGGCGGGAGAACCCAAGGCATTGCTGCTGGACGAGCCGACAACGGGCCTCGACGTGACGACACAGCTCGGAATCCTGGATCTTCTGGCGGACCTGCGGCGCTCCGAAGGCGTGGCCCTGATCTGCGTCAGCCATGATCTTGGAGTCATCGCCCACCTCTGTCATCGGCTTGCCGTGATGTATGCCGGCAGCATCGTCGAGTCGGGCGCAACCGCGGAAATCCTCGCCGCGCCGCGCCACCCCTATGCCCGCGCCCTGATCGCATCAATCCCGCGCATCGCGAATGGGCTGTTGCCGCAGTCGATCCCGGGCCGTCCTGCCGCTGCGGCCGACCGCGCCGGAGGCTGTAACTTCGCGCCGCGCTGCGTCGCCGCGCGCGAGGCCTGCCGTGCCAGTGCCCCGGCCCTGCAACCGGTCGCCGAGGGCCACCAGGTCGCCTGCTTCTTCCCGACTGCAGGCCCGCTGTCGCTGGATGGCACGAATGCCGCCGGGCCAGAGGCCACGGGCACGCCGGTCCTTCGCCTGGTCGACGTCTCGGTGAGCTATCAGCGGCCCGGCTTCTTCGGCCGCTTCTCCGGGCCACCCAGGCAGACCGTCAGCAAAGTGAGCCTTTCGGTCGCGCGTGGCGAGGTTCTTGGGCTTGTCGGCGAATCGGGCAGCGGCAAGTCGACAGTGCTGCGCGCCATCGCCGGGCTCTGGCCCATCTCCGGCGGAGAGATCGTGAAGCCCGGCAGCACCGGGCCAGGCCATTCGCCGGAAAGCCGCCGCGCCGTCCAGCTGATCTTCCAGAATCCCGACGCCTCGCTCAATCCGCGTCACACCATCGAAGAGATCATCGCCCAGCCGCTGCGGCTCTACTTCGACATGAAGCCGGTCGAGATCCGGGACACCGCACTTCGGCTTCTGGCGGACGTCAATCTCGACCCGCGGTATCTCGCGCGCTATCCCGGCCAGCTCTCGGGCGGCGAGCGCCAGCGGGTTGCCATCGCCCGTGCCTTCGCCGCCAAACCCGAGGTGCTGCTCTGCGACGAGATTACCTCGGCGCTCGACGTGTCTGTGCAGGCCTCTGTCCTGCGGCTGATCCGCGACCTCGGGATTGCGCGCGGCGTCGCCACGCTGCTCGTCTCGCACGACCTCGCGGCAGTGCGGGCCCTGAGCCACCGGATCGCCGTGCTCTATCGCGGTGAACTCGTGGAGGTCGGTCCGGCGGCAGACGTCTGCGCGGCGCCGATGCATCCCTATACCAAGGCATTGCTGGCCGCCGTGCTGGAGCCCGAAGCGGGCGGACTTCACCGAATCCGCCTCGCGCCCGACCGTGGCGACATCCAGAATCCGGCCTGTGCCTTCGCGCCGCGTTGTCCAGACTGCCGGGAGATCTGCGTCGTGACAAGGCCGGAGTGGCAGGGCGCAGAACATCAGGCCCGCTGCCATCTTGCCGATGGTCAGCGGCCGAGGTCGAGGCTCAGCGTGTGATTGTCCCAGATCCAGCCCAGCCCGCCCGCCGCTGTCATTGACCCGTCGACCATGGCCGTCTTCAGCCCGGCATTGCCGGAACTGAGCAGGAAGGACTCCGGGCCGCTGGCGGAAACGCCGCAGACGTCGGGCAGCATCAGGCTCGCGGCCAGCGCGCCACGCCGCAGATTCCAGATCAGCGCCGAGCCGCCGCGCGGACTTGTGGCCGTGAGCCAGGTTCCGCTGTCGTCGAAGCTGACCGAACCCACATAGTTGTCGAGCCGTGCGAGCGCGTCGTCCGGAACTTCGAGGAGCGAGATCTGGCCGCTCGATGACAGGGTTCCAAGCAGGGGCGGAAGGTCCTCGCTGTCGCCCTCGTGCTGACAGCCGAAGGCCAGCAGGCCGTCGCCCCGCAATGCCAGATGCCGGATGCTGAGGCGGCGGAGCTTGCGATCAAGTTCGAAGACGGAACTCAACCGGCCCGCCGCAAGGTCGATCACTGCGAGGTTGGGACTCATGTCAGCGGGGTTCAGGGTCTCGCGGCCGGTATCGGGGTGGGTCCGCAGGCCCCCATTGGCAACGGCGAGGCTGCGTCCATCGGGCATCAGGACCAGGTCGTGCGGACCGATCCCGCCGGACGCGATCTCCCCGATTCTGCGATATTCGTCAGCCGCGGCATAGATGCAGATGACGCCGTCGCCGCTCGCCATGTTGTTCTCGGTGGCGTAGAGAAACCGCCCGTCCCCCGAAAAGACGCCATGGCCATAGAAGTGCCGGCCTTCGGTCGCGTGAATGGTGTGACGGGGGATTCCGGTGCCGCTGTCGATCACCGTGAACCAGTTTCCCGGGCGGCGGGCGAAGACCGCGACTTCGCTGTGCCGCGCATTCAAAGCCACGTCATGCCCGCGCGCGGGCAGAGCCGTTGCGAAGACCTCGCGCCCATGCGAATCGAAGCAGGCGACCGAGGCGGTCTGCGCAGCATCCATGCGGCAGGCGACGAAGAGGCGTTGGCGCAGGGCCTCGCCGCGCGCCGTCGCGCTGCCCGCAAGCCCAGCGAGCATGAGCGTCAGGATCTGGCGGCGATCAATCGCCATCGAGACTGTTGAAGCCGATGGTGACGCCGAGGGCTGCCGGAATCCCGATCACCGCACGGTCCTCAGCGGCATCGACGGCATCGCGCAGCAGGATCGCCTCGAAACGCCTGTCTCCGGCGGCCATCGCACCCAGGTCGCCGGAGAGGCCTGCGGCAATGCGCTGGGCCTGGAGTGTGGTGGATACCAGGGCCGCGTCTTCAGGCAGGCTTGAAGCCAGAACGGAAGTGACGCGGGCCAGGCCTTCCAGATTATGTGAGATGTTGCGCAGGCTTCGGGCGCTCCGCCAGGCTTCGGCCGCCTTGGGTTTTACTTCGGCCGGAGTCTTGCCGATCACGGCCTCGATCTTGTCATCCTTGATGACGGCGAAACTGGTGACCAGATCGGTGGCGAGAGCCGTGCGCGACTCCGCGCTGGCCATGGGCGCAGGTGTGGTCCAGGCAGCCTGCATCTGGCTGGCAAGTTCGGCGGCGTTGGTTGCGATGGCGGGTCCGAGCTTGCAGCGGTCCGCCGCAAGCTCGTCGTCGAAGATCAGACGTTCAAGCGCCGGCAGTCCCTGCACCGCCGCGCTGGCGGCGGAAACCTGTGCGGGCGTTGCGGCAGCCGACCCGGCACGCAATGCGGCAAGTCCACGGCTCACGGCATTCTTGCGCTCCGGCCAGAAGTGGAAGCGTTCGTGCCGGAAGTCCCTTGACGAGGGTCCGGATCTGAAGATTTCGACCTCCGCCCAGCGGTCGGCGGTATCGTTGAAGGACACGATGAGTCCTTCGCGCAAAGCCTCGGAGGGTGCCGCACAGAAGGACTGCCAGCCTGCCGCATGCCGTCGGGCTGCGCTTGCGAGGTTGCTGAAGCCCGGCGCGACAACCTCCGCGACGATGCGGTCGTAGAGGCGATCGGGACTGTCTGCTGCTTGCGCCGGCACAAGGGCCAGCGTCAGCATGGAGAGTCCAGCGAGCATCGGCTTCAGCATGGTTCCGTCCTAGAGTTGCGCGAGGAAGTCTAGGAGCAACTGCCTTTCTCGTCCATCGAGCTGACGGAAGCGGTCGCGGGCGGGCGCGGCCTCTCCGCCATGAGTCCGTATGGCCTCCTCGATGGTTGCGGCCTTGCCGCCGTGAAGGTAGCGGCGCGTTTCCTGGCGCGGATCAAGATCGATCAGCGGGGCCGTGCGCCACTCCCCTGGAAGGGCGCTGCCGTCGCGCAGTTCACTGCTGGTGGCATCACCCATGTCATGCAGCAGCAAGTCGCTGAAGATCGTAACAGGCATCCCGTCGCGATCAGGCAATTGCGGTACGTGGCAACCGCCGCAACCGCTGTCGCGGAAGAGTTCGAAGCCGCGCGCGGCCATGTCTGGCTGGCGCGGTTCGAGGGTTGCGACATAGGCCGTGATCAGCCGCACCATGTCGACGGAGATCTCCTCGTCCTCCGTGATGGTGCTGCGCCCCGTGGCATGCGCGAGGCAGTCCGCCTGTTCCGGCGTGCAGTCGCCATGGGGACGGGGTACAAGGGGTGACGACAGGCCGAGGTCGAGCGCAGCCGCAGTGGCGGTCTGCAGCATCAGGCTCGCGCCTGTTGCCTTGCTGCCGAAGCGGCCCGGGACGAGCCTTCCGCCCGCATCGGCGATCATGTTGGCGCGGCCGGAGAGTCCGTCGCCGTCCCGGTCCGACGGATCGGCAAGAGCAAGAATGGCTGTCTCATCGATCCTGTCGATCGCGCCACGTCCGCGCAGGCTTGGGGCGATCCGCGTCTCGAGCACGACTGCATCTTCAGGCACCTGCAGCCGGGTCTCGACAACCAGACCCTCACCCTGAAGACGGACTGCGATCCTGGCCTCGGCGGCGAGCCCCGGCAGTGCCTCAGTCTGAAGCTGGGCGCCCAGCAGCGGATGTGGGCGCCCATCGGGATCACCGCTCCGCACGACCAGTCCGCGCGCCTTGAGCCGGCCGTTGTCCGTTTCGAAACGGGCCGGGCCGCCGCCGGCATGGCAGGCATTGCAAGAGCGCGCATTGAACAGCGGGCCAAGCCCGTCTGACGCATCGGTGGATGCCGGGGCGGCCACCCAGTTGCGGGCAAACAGGGCCTTGCCCATGGCCGTGTCAAGCGGATCGGCTGCGGCCGTTGCCGTCAACGCCAGAACGGCCGCAAGACCTGCGGGGATGCGCTTCACGGCGTCTGCACCGCCGCGGGGTTGTCGAGGCTGTCGGATCCCTCGACCTTGATCTTGAGGTCGAGCGCCGTGACCATCGCCTCGATGCCCCGGGTCTGGGCGACGAGGCTGTCGATAGCGGCCTGGACGAGCGCGTTACCCTCGGCATTGCCGGCACCGATCATCTGGTCATAGGCCATCGCGCCGCTGTCGCCCTTGTCCTTGATGGCCTTGAACCTGGCCAGCGCATCCTGCATCAGGCCATCCAGCCTGGTTTTCGCCTCGGGTGCAGCCGATGCCGCATAGTCCTGGATGCCGGGGCCTTCGAGCACCGTACCGTCGCGCCGCGGCACGCTGCCGGAGTAGATCGACCACATGCCGGCCACATCGTAGTAGTGCGAATTGTGGGTATTGTCGGAAAAGCAGTCATGCTCTTCCTCGGGGTCGTGGAGAATGAGTCCCAGCTTCATGCGCTCGCCGGCCAGCTCGCCATAGGACAGGCTGCCCAGCCCAGTGAGGATTGTTGCGAGGGCCTCCGCGTCGGGCTTCGAGAGTACATCCTTGCGGGCCGCACCCTCGGGTCCCCAGTTTGCAACCATCTCATCGAGATCGGCCACGAGGAGGTCGGTTGCCGACTTCAGGTAGGCAGCACGGCGTTCGCAGTTGCCATTGGTGCATTTGACGGGATCGAAGTCCGTATACGGACGGTTTCCGGCGCCGGGGCCGGTGCCGTTCAGGTCCTGACCCCAGAGGAGGAACTCGATGGCGTGGTAGCCGACCGAGACATTTGCCTCCGAGTCGGCCGCCTCGTGCAACGACTTGATGAGATCGGGGGTTATCGCCGAGGCGTCGATGGTCTCCGTGCCGATGGTCAGCTTCGGATTGGCGATGACGTTCGCCGCATAAAGAACATTCTCGTCCGACTCCTCGCCATAGGTTGCGATATTCACATAGTCGATCAGTCCCTCGTCGAGCGGCCAGGCATTCACGCGGCCTTCCCAGTCGTCGACAATGGCATTGCCAAACCGGAAGCCCTCCGTCTGCTGATACCAGGGCCGCGACTCCACCCAGGCCTTCCGCGCGGCATCCAGTGCTTCCTGAGAGGGCTTGGCGACCAGCGCATCGACGGCCTTCTGCAGATCGGCCGCCGCGGCGCGCGCATCGCCATACATGGCCTCGGCCATGTCGGCGTAATGGGTGGCTACGGCCTTGGGTGTCACGGTGTCACCAAGCGCCAGCGAGAAGGCGGCGGAGAGGGTGAGCGCAGTTCCGGTCATCAGGCCCAGCCAGGGAAATTTCATCATCGAGCTCCAGTTCAGTTCAAGGTGCGAGGGGATTGTAGCTGCGCTATGCGGCTCATGGCCGAGATCGAATCGACAACCTCGACTGTCACCGGGTACATGGCGAGGTGGGCGTCATGGAGAGCCGACGCGAAGGGCAGCGTGGCATGCCACACATCCCTCAGGCGAAGCATGTCGCTGGTGCCGGTGAGATAGCGGGCGGCACGCAGCCCCGTTTCGGCATCACGGGCCTGACCGGCCGAGACGATCGACAGTGCCATGCATTCGTCGTGACAGAGGTTCAGGCAGCACTGGGGAAAATAGGCGAGCGGCTTCTCCGCGTTGAGGCGAATGCAGCGGGCCCAGAACTGCAGTTCGCCCACGAGACGCCGGGCCGCGGGAGCGCCCAATGCCCCGATGAAGTCCCGCCACACCGCCTCCCAGCAGTCGGCATCTGCCAGCTCATAGGCCGCCATGATGTTGCGGAAGCCCGAAATCACCAGGCGTTCAGGTTGCCGGGCCAGGAGATCCCGCGAATGGGCTGTCATGTCTGGTTGCGTCCTCATTAATCCGAGTAATTTACTCAGATATCAGCATGCAGGTGAGACGGCAAGAAAAATATGAATGAGATCAATATATTAGAATTATTCTAGACTGCGGGCGACTGGCGTCAGGGGGCGATCAGGGGTTCAAAACGCTTGTCTGTCAGTGTCTTGAGGAAGGCGACCAGCGCGTCGATCTCGCGGTCTTTCAGGGCCGGACCGAAGGTGAGTTCCTCGAGTGACAGGGTGCCGTCTACTTCCGGTGGATCCCAGTCCTTGCCGGTTTCGGGGTTGATCTGCCGCCGCGCCGCCTTGGCATTGTACTTGTTGTAGAAGAGGATCACCGTGCGCAGGTCCTTGAAGACGCCATTGTGCATGTAGGGACCGGTCACCGCGACATTGCGCAAGGTCGGTGTCTTGAACTTGCCCTTCTGGGCCGGATCGCCGCCAACCGCCGCGTTCTCGAGCAGTCCGCCGTCGACATGGCCCTGCGGCACACCGTTGACGGCACGCAGTTCCGCGTTGGCTGGAACGCCGATGTTGTGGAACTCGTAGTTGCTGAAGGTCTCGCCGTCTGCGCCACCAAGCGGCTTCAACTGGTGGCACTTGCTGCAATTGGTGAACTGATTGGAGAAGAACAGCACGCGGCCCAGCTCTTCTTCATCGGTGAAGGTGTATTCGCCGCGCAGGGCGCGATCATACTTGGAATCGAAGGTCTGGAAGAGCGGCGTGCGTTCGAAGGCAGCGATGGCCCGCGTCATCGCCGCATAGGCCCTTTCGTCATCGGCGAAGACATCCTTGCCAAAGGCTTTCTGGAAGCGGCTGACATAGTCGGGGTTCTCCTCCAGTCGCTCCGCGACAGCCGCCTTCGAGGGCATTGCCATTTCCAGCGGATTGAGCGGGGGGCCGCCCGCCTGGCCTTCAAGTCCGGCTTCGCGTCCGTCATGGAACTGGCCGCCTGCCCAACGTCCCTTGGCATTCTTGCCGAAGGCCGGCGTGAAGCTCGCATAGGCAGCGGTCGGCGCATTGCGGTCGCCGAGCGACGTGCCATCGTCGCCCAGCGAGGCGGCGCGACCCGCGGCTGTCTCGCGCGGATCGGTGAAGGCGTGGTCGGGCGCGTGGCAGGTGGCGCAGGCCTGGGTGCGATTCTTCGACAGGTTCACGTCGAAGAACAGCGCTTCGCCCAGCTTGGCGAGTCCGGCATCATCTTCGGCACGCGCCAGCGAAAGGGACAGAACCAGCGCTATGGTCGTCGCAAAGAGCAGGCGGAACATATTGCGGCTCTAGACCCGAGGGCTTTCCGCCGTCAATGGGGCGTGCCGGCACGGCTGCTTTTCTTGACTCGCAAACCGCTTTGCACTATCACCCGCCAATCCGCGCGCAAGGCAAGTCCGACCGCGCGTTTTGCGCTGTCCGAGGCAACTCAAATTCGCCTGCAAAAACAGGCACTTAAAGTCCGCTGGTTCGCGAGTTTCCAGCGGCGCCACAGGGCGCGGGAGAACAAGGACGAAAGAAATGTACGCAGTCATCAAGACCGGCGGCAAGCAGTATCGCGTTGCAGCCGACCAGAAGATCCAGATCGAGAAACTCGTTGGCAATCCCGGCGACCAGGTGGAATTCACTTCGGTGCTGATGGTAACCAACGGCGGCAGCGTCGACGTGGGCGCGCCCTTCGTGGCTGGTGCCACGGTCGTGGGCGAGATCGCCTCGCAGGACCGCGGGCCGCATCTCACCATCTTCAAGAAGCGCCGCCGCAAGCATTATCGCCGGAAGAACGGCCATCGCCAGGACCTGACCTCGGTCACGATCCGCGAGATCCTCGTCGGTGGCGCCAAGCCAGCCAAGAAGGCCGAGGCTGCTCCCGCCGCCAAGGCAGACGGCGAAGCAGCCCCCGCCAAGAAGCCGCGCGCCAAGGCCAAGAAGGCCGAAGCCGCCGTGCAGGAATAAGGAGACAGATCCATGGCTCACAAGAAAGCAGGCGGTTCATCCCGCAACGGCCGCGATACCGCGGGCCGCCGTCTCGGCGTGAAGCACTTCGGTGGCGAGACCGTGATTCCGGGCAACATCATCGTCCGCCAGCGCGGCACCAAGGTGCATCCGGGAACCGGCGTCGGCATCGGCCGCGATCACACCATCTATGCGACCGTCACCGGTACCGTGAATTTCCGCAAGACCAAGGGCGAGCGGCAGACGGTTTCCGTCATTCCGCCGGCAGCCGCAGAGTAACGGCGGACGCGACATAGCCGCCGGACCCATCGTTCCGGCCGGTGAAAATCAAGCGGAGAGGTGGGTTCCACCTCTCCGTTTTGTTTTTTGGGATCGATCCGATGACGACCATCACCACCGCCAGGCTGTCGCTGCGCCCGCTCCGCGAGACGGACGCGGGAGATATCGTCCGTCAGCTGAACAATTTTGCGGTCTCCAGGTGGACGGCGCGCGTCCCGTTTCCCTATTCGACGCTCGATGCCGAGGATTTCCTGCGGCGCAGCGCGGCGCTCCCTGCGGGGAATTGGGTCGCGGCCATCGCGGCGCGGGAAACCGACCGGCTGATCGGCGTGATCGGCTGCGAGGCGCAGGACCCAGGCGAGGCGGAGCTCGGCTACTGGATTGGCGAAAATCACTGGGGCAAGGGCTACGGTCGGGAAGCCGCCGCGGCTATGGCAGACCATGCCTTCGCCGTCCTGGGTCAAGAGGCATTGGTTGCCAGTTACCATGTCGGCAATGCCGCGTCGCAGCGCATTCTCGAAGGGCTGGGATTCCGCAGGACGGGCGAGGGCCGGAGTCATTCGCTCGCCCGCAACGCCGAGGTGGACCTGGTGCTTCTCCGGCTCGATGCGAAGGACCGCAGGCCATGAGCCTGCGGTCCCGCATCCGATCAGAACACCTTGTTGACGTAGGACCGCACGACGGTCTTGCGGCCAAGGCCGCCATTGTGCTTCGAGGCGGCCAGATGCAGGTTGCCGCCGGAATACTTCAGGGCCAGCGACAGGTGCTTCAGGCCGTAACGCACATTGGTGGCAGGGTCGAGCAGGCCGGAGCAGGCACCGGTGTAGCCCAGGCCACGCGCCGTCTGGCACTTCATCTGGAACACGCCAAGTTCACCGGCGGCGCCGCGGGCGCGCGGATTGAAATTGGACTCCACCTTGGCAATGCGGAGGGCGAACCAGGCCGGAACGCCGTAGCTGGGCGCCATGGAATTGATCAGAGAAACAACCTGCCCGCCGTTGTGCGAGGGCGGGGATGCCGAAACGGCCAGCGCGGCCGAGGTCGAGGAGACTTTCTTCAGCTGG
>JAPLOT010000402.1 GCA_026400595.1 Alphaproteobacteria bacterium
ACTTCTGGCTCGCCGTTCGCAGTGCCTTCGACTTGGCCATTGATCGTCGCATAGTCTTGAACATGCCAAAAATCATTGGCCATCTCCACAGGCTAGCTGATAGCTTGCATTTCACGCAGCTTTGCAAGCAATACTCTATCATCCCTGATGGCCTGTTCTGCCTCGGATTCAAGCATATGTGTGATGACAGGCAGAGGGCGCTCACTACCACTGCCGAAACGTACTGTGACAGTCCCACCTGTCATTCGGCCTGCGAGGAATTCAAGGTGAGCCTTGTTGAGTGTGATCCTCGCCTCAGTATCTTCAATGGCAATCTGTGCGTTCTTCATGTCAGTCGCGCGCCCATCGCTGTTGCACTGGATATGCCGTCAAGTGACACAATGCCGCATCTCTAGTCAATGCTCTGCGCTCCATCGTGGACCCGATGTGGATCCGGCCGCTTTTCTGTGCCCTTGACCTGCGCGCCAGCAAGCCCATATGGCATGCCAATCTCTCCCGGATTCGCGAGGACGTCATGGCCAAGACAGCAAAGAAAACAACCGCTTCCGACGGGCCCGAGGCGCACCAGTTCCAGGCAGAGGTCGCCAAGCTCCTGCATCTCATGGTGCATTCGGTCTATTCCGACCGCGATGTCTTTCTGCGCGAGCTCATCTCCAACGCCGCCGATGCGCTCGACAAGCTGCGTTATGAGGCCATTGCGGCCCCCGAAATGCTGGAGGGTGATTCCGAACTCAGGATCACCATCACGCCCGACAAGGCGGCCAAGACGCTGACCATCGCCGACAACGGCATCGGCATGAGTCACGACGAACTGGTCGAGAATCTGGGCACCATCGCCAAGTCCGGGACTCAGGCCTTCGTGGAAAGCGTCAAGCAGTCGAAGGGGGACGTGCACCTCATCGGGCAATTCGGCATCGGCTTCTATTCGGCCTTCATCGTCGCCAGCCGCGTCGATGTGATTTCCCGTCGGGCCGGCGAGAACAAGGCCTTCATGTGGTCCTCGGACGGCAGCGGAAGCTTCACCGTGGCGCCGGCCGAACGCAAGCAGCGCGGCACCTCGATCGTGCTTCACCTGCGCGATGACGCGCTCGAGTTCCTCGAAGACTGGAAGATCGAGAGCGTGGTGCGGGCCTATTCCGACCACATCGCCCATCCCATCATGCTGGCTGTGGATGCCGAGACGTCGCGCCAGATCAATACCGCAAATGCCATCTGGACCCGTGGCAAGTCGGAGATCAGCGCCGACCAGCACAAGGAATTCCTCGGCCATCTGTCGGGAAGCTACAGCGAGCCGGCGCTGACCATCCACTACCGTGCCGAAGGCCGCAACGAGTACACGGTGCTGCTCTACATTCCTGCCGAACGCCCCTTCGATCTTTTCGATCCCGAGCGGCGCGGCAGGCAGAAGCTCTATGGGAAGCGCGTCTACATCACCGACGAGGCCGAGCTTCTGCCGCCCTACCTGCGCTGCGTGCGCGGCATCGTCGACTCGGAAGACATGCCGCTCAACCTCTCGCGTGAAATGTTGCAGAACAATCCGCAGGTCGCGGCCATCCGCAAGGCGGTGACCAACAAGGTCCTCGGCGAACTCAAGAAGGCGGCCGAGAACGACGAGCCTGCGTTCCGCAAGATCTGGGAGGCCTTCGGGCCGGTGATCAAGGAGGGTCTCTATGAAGACATGGAACGCCGCGACCAGCTCTTCGAAGTTGCCCGCTTCCGCTCCACCAAGGGTGACTGGGTCTCGCTGAAGGACTACGTCTCGCGCCTCAAGGAGAGCCAGACGGCCATCTACTATCTGACGGCCGAGGATCAATCCAAGGCCGCTTCCAGCCCGCAGCTGGAAGGCTACAAGGCGCGCGACGTCGAGGTGCTGCTGCTTACCGATCCGGTCGACAGCTTCTGGGTGCGTACGGCGCTCGGCTTTGAAGGCAAGCCCTTCAAGTCGGTGACGCAGGGTGCTGCCGATCTGGACAACATCGCGATCACGGACGATGCGGCAAA
>JAPLOT010000103.1 GCA_026400595.1 Alphaproteobacteria bacterium
TGTTCTGTCGTCTCGTTCCAGACCCATGGCACACTGTCAATCCTATTTGCTCGTGGCCTCGAACACGCCATCCCAGTCGGAGGGCGGCGGGCTTTTCCGGAAGACCTCCAGGCGAGCTGCGATCTTGTCGTAGTAACCTTCGAGTCCGAAGGGTTCCGCCGCCCGCTTGCAGGTTGCCAGCCGTGCTTCAAGTTCGGACCAGCGCTGGCTGCGATAGTCCTCGACGACGGCCATGTGCGCCGCGCGCAGGGCCTCGAAAGCGGACGAGGCGAGACAATCCGCCGCGCCGACCAGCGTGTGGATTTCCTCGGGCTCCTTCTTGCCGATGACCCTGATGCGGTCGAGCGGCAAGGTGGCGAACCGGCCATCGACCAGTTCGGCCGTCTGCTCGCCAAGGATGATCCGAACGCCATAGGCTTTGGTCTGGCCTTCGAGGCGAGAGGCCAGATTCACCGAGTCGCCCAGCACCGTATAGTCGAAGCGCTGCTCCGACCCCATGTTGCCCACCACGCATTGACCGGTGTTGATGCCGACACCGACCTGCAGCGGCTTCACCGGCAAGCCGTCCGGGCCGATCTCGGTCCTGCGGGCGATGTTGAGCGCCTCAAGTTCGGACAGCATGTCGAGGGCGGCACGGCACGCGTTGCCGGCATGGTCTTCATCGGGAAGCGGCGCATTCCAGAAGGCCATGATATTGTCGCCCATGTACTTGTCGATCGTGCCGCGCTGCCGGATCACGGCGGCGGAGAGCGGTGTGAGCAGGCGATTGATCAGTGTGGTCAGGCCTTGCGGATTGTCCTTGTAGGTTTCCGACAGGGCTGTGAATCCGCGGACATCGGAAAACAGGACGGTCATGGTGCGGGTCTCGCCGCCGAGCACCAGCTTCTCGGGATTGGCTGCGAGCTGATCGACGAGTTCTGGCGAGAGGTATTGACCGAAGGCTGCGCGGATCTGCCGGCGTTCGATCTCTTCGTTGAGATAGCCCATCACCACCATCACACCGGTGACGATGAGCGTGGCCAGCAGCGGAAAGACGAAATCGAAGATCACGCCCTTTTCGGCAAACAGCCAGAAGGCCGATGCGATTACCGCCAGCGCGGCCGAAGCGCCGACCGCAAGTGTCCAGGCCGCGCCAAGCCGCGGAATCAGGAGGATCATGCTGAGACCAAGCAGCAAGGTGAGAATCACTTCGGCCGCGGGCGCCCAGTTGGGCCGCTGCAGGAGATTGCCGTTGATCATGGCCGAGACCAGCTGGGCATGAATCTCTGCCCCCGGCATGACCGCATCCACGGGCGTGGCCTTGAGATCGAAGAGCCCGGTGGCCGAGGATCCGATGATCACCAGGCGGTCTTGCAGAATCCCGTCGGGCAGCTTTCCATCGATCACATCGGCGGCCGAGATGAAGATGTCGGGATTGTGTGGACGGAAATGCAGCCAGGCATGGCCGGATTCGTCGGTCGGAAGGATGACGCCCGAAAGCACGACCGACGTGACGCCGCCTTCATCGCTGCGCAGCAGGATGGTGCTTTCGCCCGTCGCCACCCGCAGGAGATCGAGTCCGAGACTGGGCAGGACGCGGTCATCGGCCTTCAGCAACAGCGGAACCTTGCGGATGATTCCATCGATGTCGGGGCGGACCGATACCAGTCCCAGGCCGGCTGCGGCGTGTTCGAGTTCCGGCACATTGCGCACAAGACCCGGATAGGTGTCGAGAAAGGCGTCCGGGGAAGGACCGACCATGGCAAAGCCCGTTTGCTCGCGGGCCTCGGCGTGCCATTGGGTGTTCTTGGCCTGGTGCACGGCCTGCCCGAGCACGACCTGGGAGGCGGCGATCGCCTCTGCGAACTTCTGATCGTTTGACGGAAGGGCCTTCAGCCGCGCGGCCATCGCCGCATCGTCCCCGGCGAGCAAGTCCGCCACGGCGGGATAGGCGCGCTTGTCTTCGGCGTCGAGTAGATACTGCAGCGTCGCCTGCTTGAGGCGAACGTCCGTCTCCTTGAGCAAAGGCACCATCGCCGGCCCTGGATCGGGCTGCACCAAGGCGCGGAAGAAGGGCAGCATCT
>JAPLOT010000404.1 GCA_026400595.1 Alphaproteobacteria bacterium
CACGCTCTCCTGGCTGGCGACCCTGATCCGCTAGAACGAGAATCGGGGACATTCTACTTCGGGCTGTTGCACTCCGGCTTGGCGCCGGTACACTGGAGGAGAGAAGGTAGCTGAAGGGCCTGGCTCTCGGGCAAACCTGACCGCTTCTCGGGAGAGTACAGCGAACGAATAGGATAACTGCCATGCCGAGCAAGGAACTGAAGAAAAAGCCGTTGGTCGAGGCGATTCTGGAAGTACGCTGGGCTCTGCAGAAGCAGCCCGGCGACATGCAGGTGGACCCTCACTACAAGTTTCTGCTGGGGCGCATGTTTGACCGCGTCCTGGGTGAGTATCCAGTGCCGGAGGAGTTGCCCCAGACGGTCATACCAGACGAGATGTCGGCATATATGGTCAAACAGCGCTTCCGCGTGGGCGCTAACGACTGGCCACTGATCCAGATTGGCCCCGGAATCATGACGGTGAACGACACTGCGAAGTACACGTGGCCGGACTTCCGCTCAAGGTCAATCGCGGCAGTCGCCAAACTGTTTGACGCATACCCGAAGGGTGGGAGCCTTAAGATAACCAGCCTCATATTGTGGTATATTGATGCTGTTGAGGTTGACTTTACCAAGCTGGGCGTTTGGGATTTCATGCGGGAGAAACTGAAACTCTCTACCTCGTTGCCCGACACCCTTTTTGCCGACGGCACCGTTCAGCGAATGCCCCGCCATTTCCATTGGGAAGCTGCCTTCGACTGCGCCAAGCCCTCCGGCGTCATAAGCCTGCGTTTTGTCACCCGCGAGAAGGAGGGGAAGCGTTCGCTGGTCTGGGAGACAGTGGTACGATCTGAAAGCGATTTGCCCTCACTTCCTGACGGCTTTGCTGGTTGGATTGATGCGGCACACGCCGTCACCTCCTCAGACCCATGGGGCAAAGGCTTTGGGACCCGTCCGGTGATTATTGCCGGCATCCGCCGCATTGGGCAGGTGCACGCGGCGCCGGGGAGCCCGTTTGTCCAGGTGATTGTTGCCGGCATCCGCCGAATTGGGCAGGTTGCGGGCGTCATCCTGGCAATCGCAACTTCGCCTGCTACGGCAATTCCCGACCTCTGGTGGGATCGCAGACGCCGAGACGAGGTGACGGTTACATGGATAGTTCAACCCGCTGTTGGGCGTCCAGTCTCCCGCTCTGAAGCGTTGCGGATAGTTCGACAAATCCTGGAACGCGCCGAACAGGAACGGCTGGAGGCCGCTGAAGCGGAGGCAAGTCGAGGGCTCCAGTGGGGGGATGACATATGATCTATGAATACCCTGAAGTCACGGCACCCATCCGCCAAGGTGACGTCTTCATCGGATTGCCACGCATCGACTTGTCTCTCGAAAGAGTCGTCATTGCGGGCGAAAGCGAGGAGCGCATCGCCACATGGGCAGAGATTGCTGCGAACAATGCGCCCGTGAGCGTGATTGTGCCCGCCCGCCCAGTCGCCGCAATGGTGGCAACGCAGGATTGCGATGCCTTGCGTAGCCGAGACATCAACCTTTGCGAAATCCGCGACTTCAGGGACGTGGAGAGGAAAAGCAAGGACACGCAAGCAGCCAAGGCTTGGAAGGACATAATAACACAACATGCTCGCATTAACCAGAAATGGTTCTACCTTCCTCCTGACAGCAGGATCGGGTTCGACAGGAAAATGGCGGTTGACTTTATGGTGACCCTGCGAGTGCCCCGTGCCGATCTGGAAGCGTTGCGTATACTCAGGAAGGGCCGGCTCAACTCTATCGCGGATGAACACTTCCGCGAGAGGATTGCGGAGTTTTTCAGGCGATATCCATATGACGAGTGGTATCCTCTGGATCGGGAGGAGTTCGCAGCGTACAGGAGGGAATACTCGGACGTTGTACCTTTCGCCTGGCAAGAGCCACCCGACCCAAGCGGGGGGCATCCCTGATGGGTCAAATGGGAGTTCCGGGGACGCAATACTCAATAGCACGATCCCGCACAACGCGTTCCTACCGGGCGCAGGAACAGGCGGCAAGACCTGCCCGTCCCGGGCCATGATGGCGACTTCGGATACCGTTCAGAACAGAGACCGCCTCACGCCAAGCCGCAAAGCACGACCCTCTTTTCTCTTCAAGGACGAAGAGCCTTGCCTTTCTTTGCGGCTTTGCGTGAGCCGCCTCTTTGCCGTTCTTTCT
>JAPLOT010000050.1 GCA_026400595.1 Alphaproteobacteria bacterium
GCAAGGCGCTGGAGGAGGGACTTTGATGGCATTGCCGCTTGCACTCGTGGGCCAGCTGGCCGCCGGACTGGTGAACGGTCCGGTCGCCAGGCTGCTCGAGGCCCATGTCTCGGATCAGGAGCTGCGCCGCAAGCTTGCGGCCGAACTGGAGCAGCAGGTCATGGCCCATCTGGCAAGGTCCACGGAACTGGGCGCCGGCATCGTCATGGCCGAGATCAAGTCGGAACACTGGCTGACCCGCAGCTGGCGGCCACTGCTCATGCTGATGCTGATGGGCTTCCTGCTTATCGTGGGCCTGCTGCTGCCGCTGGCCGAGCTGGTGGCCGGGGCGCCGCTCAAGTTCGAGCCGCGCTGGCAGCTGCTTCCTCCAGGTTTTTGGGAATTCCTCGGAATCGGAGTCGGCGGCTATATCGGCGGGCGTTCGCTGGAAAAGGTGGCAGGCCTGGTGTTTCCGGCCGTCACTGCCGCCAGGGCGGGCCGCCGCTGACTTGCATGGCGCGGTGGAGAACCCTATCTCTAGGGACTGTCTGTGATTTTCGCCACAAACACATTCATCTTCAGTTCAGGTTGAAAGGCCTAGAAGGGCATCATCAGAAGGAAACCCATGCGCCGAATCCTGACCATCGCTGCCTTTGCCCTGGCCGTCCTGTTCGGGACCGGCCTGCAGGCGGATGCTCAGGTCAAGCTGAAAGCGCCGGTAACTCCGAGGGTTACGAGCCAGCCCAAGCCGGCCTTGATCATTCCGCCGTCGGTTGCCGTGAACCGGGCCCTGCGCATGGTTCCCAACGGCACGCCGCTCAACGTAACCTTGCGGGGCGACAAGTATTTTGTGAAAGTCAAGGTCAACAACAAGGTGCGGGTGGTTCCCATTGATGCCACCGGCTACGCACCCTGATCCGCCGCAGATCAAGGGAAACCCATGCGCATTCTCGTCGTGGAAGACGAACCGGATCTCAACCGGCAGCTGGTCCAGGCCCTGCAGGATGCGGGCTATGTGGTCGACACCGCGGCGGATGGCGAAGAGGGCCACTACCTGGGCGACACCGAGCCCTATGACGGCGTGATCCTGGACCTGGGCCTGCCGGTCCTCGATGGTGTCAGCGTCCTCGAGAAGTGGCGCCGCGCCGGCAAGAAAATGCCGGTTCTGATCCTCACTGCACGCGACCGCTGGAGCGACAAGGTGGCAGGCTTCGATGCCGGCGCCGACGACTATGTGGCCAAGCCGTTCCACATGGAGGAGGTCCTGGCCCGCGTCCGTGCCCTGCTGCGCCGCAGTGCCGGGCATGCCACCAGCGAACTGTCCTGCGGGCCGGTGCAGCTGGACACCAAGAGTGCGCGCGTCACTGTGAACGGGACGGCGGTGAAGCTGACGTCGCTTGAGTTCCGCCTGCTCGCCTATCTCATGCATCACAAGGGCAAGGTCGTGTCGCGCACGGAACTGGTGGAGCATCTCTACGACCAGGACTTCGATCGCGATTCGAACACCATCGAGGTCTTCGTCGGGCGCCTGCGCAAGAAGCTCAACACCGATGTGCTGCACACCATCCGCGGCATGGGCTATTGCGTCTCCGAGCCGGATAATGCGGCCTAGGTCGCTCTCCAGCCGGCTGATCCTCTCCTCTGCCGCCGTCAGCATCGTCCTGCTGGTCCTGGCCGCCATTCTCCTTGCCACCCTGTTCCAGCAGGCGCTTGAGCGCAACTTCGATGCGCGGCTGCAGGCCGTGATGGACGGCCTGCTCGCCAATGTCGATCCGGCACCGGACGGCATGCCGCTGCTGGACAGCGAACTGGCCGACACGCGCTTCAGCCTTCCGCTGTCGGGCTGGTACTGGCAGGTGCAGGTTGACGACGGCAAGAACCTGCCGGGTCTGGCCTCTGCCTCGCTGCTCGAGCAGCGGCTCAATCCGGATGGCGGGCTGCTGGCGCGCCGACGGCCCGATGGCGTTGCAAGCTTCTTCATGACCGACGTGAACGGCACGCAGCTGCGGGTCATCCAGCAAAACTTCAAGCTCGGCGACAACGAACGGAACTATTCCTTCCTGGTGGCTGGGAACTTCGACGAGCTCAAGGGCGAGATCGATGCCTTCCGCCACACCTTGTTCGTGGTGCTGGGCCTGCTCGGAATCGGACTGATGGTTGCCGTGCTGCTGCAGGTGAACTATGGCCTGCTTCCGCTCAAGCGCCTGCGGGCGGGCGTCACGGCGATACGCGAGGGCAGGGCCGAGAAGCTCGAAGGGGAATTCCCCGCCGAGATCCGCCCGGTGGCCGACGAACTCAACCTGTTGATCAAGTCGAACGCCGACATCATCGAGCGCGCCCGAACCCAAGTCGGAAATCTCGCGCATGCCCTCAAGACACCGCTGAGCGTATTGACCAACGAAGCCCACGTGCACAAGAGCCCCTTTGCCTCAAAGGTGGTGGAACAGACGAATGTGATGCGCGATCACGTGAGCCTCTATCTGGACCGCGCACGCCGCGCCGTGCGCGCCCAGGGGTTGGGCGCGGTGACCGAGATCAAGCTGGTGCTCGAAGCCATCGCCCGCACCACCGAACGCATCCACCGCGACAAGGGCGTTACGGTAAAGGTGAAATGCAAGGGCGCCTACAAGTTCCGGGGCGAAAAGCAGGATTTCGAAGAGATGATGGGCAATCTCATCGACAATGCCTGCAAGTGGGCCGTCAAGCGCGTGGTGGTTAAAGCCAGTCTCGGCGGTGCTGCGGCGCATCAGGGCCGCACCTGGCTGACGCTGCTGGTCGACGACGACGGGCCGGGCCTTCCTGCCGAGCGCCGCGCCGACGCGCTGAAGCGCGGTCAGCGGCTGGACGAGACCAAGCCGGGCTCGGGCCTTGGCCTGTCGATCGTCAAGGAAACGGCCCAGATGTATGGCGGCAGCATCGAGCTGGACGATGCCGAGTTGGGCGGGCTTCGTGTTCGCCTCATCCTACCAGCTGCAGCCTGAGGTGGACCGGCGGGTTTCACCATGTCCTTGAAATCGATTGTTGATGAAGGTGTTTGGACCTATGCTAGGTGAAGCATTGGTGCTTAGATTCAGAGCATCGTGACATAAAGTCAGCTGCATGTCAGGTTCTGCTGGTCGCCCCCGGTCCAGAACCTGAGTGGTGACGGGGCGGGCCGGAAACGGCCCGCCCTTTCTCATTGGCATCAGGCGTGTTCGGCCGCCTCGATCACCGGAATGCCGCGCTCGCGGTAGGGGGTGCGGCCATAGAAGGCGCGATAGCATTTCGAGAAGTGCGACGGCGAGGAGAAGCCGCAGGCCAGCGCCACATTGATCACCGACATATCGGTCTGCAGGAGCAGCGACCGGGCCTTCTTCAGCCGCAGCTCGAGGTAGTAGCGCTTGGGCGAGCGATCCAGGTAGCGGCGGAAGAGCCGTTCGAGCTGGCGGGTGGACAGGCCGGCCTGCCTGGCGAGGAGGCTGGGCGAGAGCGGTTCTTCCAGGTTGCCCTCCATCTCCTCGATGATGCCGACCAGCTTGGGATGGCGGGCGCCAATTCGGGCCGGGAGCGACATGCGCTGGTGCTCGGAATGATGGCGAATCGGTGCATGCAGGATGCCTTCGGCGACCGATGACGCGAGTTCCGGGCCGTGCTGGCTGGCAATCAGCGTCAGCATCATGTCGAGCGCGGTGGTGCCGCCGGCGCTGGTGAAGCGGTCGCGGTCGATCTCGAAGAGGCCGCCGGTGGCGTCGATCTCGGGGAAGGCCTCGGAGAAGCCCGGCAGGTTCTCCCAATGAATGGTGCAACGGTAACCGTCCAGCAGCCCGGCCTCGGCAAGGATATGGGCACCGGTGCAGACTGCGCCGATGTCGGGGCCCTTGCGCGCGATCTTGCGCAACCAGGCGACAAGGCGCTTGTCGGCGTGATGCTGCACGTTCAGGCCGCCGCAGATGATGACGGTGGCGTTCTCGGGCACCGCTGCGAGATCGCCATCGACCATCGCCAGGATGGCATTGGAGGCCGCCACCGGTTTGCCGTCGACCGAATGCATGGTCCAGCGGTAGAGCGATTTTTCCGATAGCCGGTTGGCGATGCGGAGCGGCTCGATGGCCGAGGTGACCGGCATCATGGTGAACTCGGGCACCATGACGAGGGCGAAATGGTGGGGCAATTGCTTGGGCTTGTCGCCGAACATGGGCGAGGAACTCCTGTTGCCGCCTTTCTCGTCCAAAATCGGTCATTTGTCCATCCGCGTCATGAGACATGACAGAAACGACATGAGGGTGAGGAGCCTCCCACAAGTCGCATTCGTAACCGCCCTGTCGCAAAATCCGGTGCGCGGGAAGGCTTTGCGTCGCAATGTCCGGGTCTGAACCGGACCGCACTGACCATGAACGCTCCCTTCCCCTCCAGCCAGACAGCCGCCGCGATGAGCCTCGATCCCCTCCACGCCTTCCTACAGAACCTTTCCATCGAGATCACCGGCAAGCAGATCGAGAAGCTGCCCCTGCTGAGACAGCGGCTAGAGCCCGGCACCAAGGTCTTCATCGCCCTGATCGACCCGGCCGACGTGGCGGTCCAGCTCGAATCGGCGCGCCAGCTGAAGGACGCGGGTTTCCAGGCGATCCCGCACATTCCGGCCCGCTTCGTGCGCGACGCCGAGGACCTCAAGTCGCGCATCGCGGCCCTGGCCGGCGCCGGCGTGACCGAGATGCTCGTGCTGGGCGGCGGCGCGCCGCAGCCGATCGGCAGCTACGATGCTGCCCTCCAGTTGCTTGAGACCGGGGTGTTTCAGGCCAATGGCATCAC
>JAPLOT010000455.1 GCA_026400595.1 Alphaproteobacteria bacterium
CGGCAAGTATAGTGTCCTCGGTCTTGAATCGACAGTAACCATCGAAACCTGGGGACCCAACATCAAGATCCCCGGCGCTGCCATCACCAAGGACAATGTCGACGAGCCGCGCTTCTGGGGCAACCTGAAGGCGCCGTCCGACAAGATCACCCCGGTCGAGTAAGCATCATCTTCAACACTCACCGCCGTCATGCCAGCGAAAGCTGGCATCCCGCTTCCCTTCGAATGCCCAAAGCGGGATCCCGGCTTTCGCCGGGATGACGGCAAGAATGACAACACGCCACACATGAAATCTTCCCGCCAGCGGGCCATTGCCGAATTCGTGCTCGACCATCTCGTCTGGTTCATGCTGGCGGTGGTGCTGATCGCCTTCTCGATCTTCGTGCCGAACTTCTTCCAGATCGGCATCTTCGCCAACATCATCGAGCAGTCGACCTTCGTCGGCGTGATGGCGATTGGCCTCGCCATCGTCATCATCGCGGGCCACATGGACCTGTCGGTCGAATCGACCGCAGCCCTTGCCGCCATGATCACCGGCATATTGTTCTGCTCGCGGGGCATCGGCATGGGGCTGGCGCTGACGCCCGAATGGCTGGTGCTGCCGGTGTCGCTGCTGATCGCCCTCGCGGTGGGCGGCCTGATCGGCTTCCTGAACGGCTTCTTCACCATCAAGCTCAAGATGAACGCCTTCATCGTGACGCTCGCCTCCTACATCTGGGTGCGCGGCCTCGTCGTTGCCATTTCCGGCGGACGCTCCGCGCAGGACCTCGATCCGGACCTGCGCTTCATCGGCATCCAGCAGGTCCTCTACATTCCTCTGATGGCGTGGATCGCCATCCTGTGCTTCGTCGTCTTCTCCTTCATCATGAGCCGCACCCCCTTCGGCCGCCACATCACGCTGATCGGCGGCAATGCGGTGGCCGCCTTCCGCGCCGGCATCAAGGTCGACCGGCTGATGTTCATCTCCTTCATTCTCGCCGGCGCCATCGCGGGGCTCGCGGGCTGGCTGCTCGCCATCCGCACCTCCGGCGCCACGGCCAACCTCGGCACCGGCATGCTGTTCAATGCCTTCGCCGCAGTGGTCATCGGCGGCGTGTCGCTCAAAGGTGGTGTGGGCAAGCTGCCCGGCGTCTATGCCGGCGTGCTGCTGCTCTCATCGATCCACACCGCCATCAACCTGATGGGGCTTCCTGCGCACTACACGCAGGTGATCCTCGGCCTCCTCGTTCTCGCCGCGGTGCTGCTTGACACATTGAAACTCCAGATCCGCCAGAGGTTCGCATAATGGGAAGGCTAGACGGCAAGGTCGCGCTGGTGATCGGTGCTGCACGCGGCATCGGCGAGGGCATCGCCCAGCGCTTCGTCGAGGAAGGCGCAAGCGTGGTCATCGCCGACACCGAGGTGGAGGCCGGCAAGGAAACGGCCGCACGGCTGAAAGGCCTCTTCATCGAAACCGACATCTCGCGCATGGATCATGCCCAGCGCGCCGTGCAGACGGCCCTCGACGGTTTGGGCGGCCTCGACATCCTCGTGCAGAATGCCGGCATCTATCCCTGGACGCTGATCGAGAACACCTCGCCTGAAGAATGGGACAAGGTGCTGGCCGTAAACCTCAAGGGCACCTTCCTTGCCGCACGCGCCGCACTTCCGCACATGAAGGCGAAAAAATCCGGCCGCATGGTCTTCACCTCCTCGATCACCGGCCCCCGTGTGACCAGCCCAGGCCACGGCCACTATTCGGCCTCCAAGGCGGGCATCAACGGCTTCATCAAGTCTGCAGCCCTGGAGTTCTCCGGCTACGGCATCACGGTGAACGGCATCGAGCCCGGCAACATCCTCACCTCCGGAATGCAGATGCACCGCTCGCCCGCCTTCATCAAGGCGATGGAAGATGCGGTGCCGCTGGGCCGCCTCGGCACGCCACGCGACATCGCCAACTGCGCCCTGTTCCTGGCCTCGGACGAGGCGTCCTACATCACCGGCACCACCATCATCGTCGATGGCGGCCAGACGCTGCCCGAAGGTACTGATTTCCGGATCAACCCGGAGTAATGCGTCTTCTCC
>JAPLOT010000257.1 GCA_026400595.1 Alphaproteobacteria bacterium
AGACCTGGCCCTCATGGATGATGAGGGCCGTATCGATGAGTTCAAGGGTTTCGCGGACGTTGTGATCCGTAATAAGCACCCCGATTCCCCGAGCGGTGAGCTGTCGCACCAGCTTGCGAATATCACTGATCGCAATCGGATCAATTCCGGCGAACGGCTCGTCGAGGAGCATGAACTCAGGCTCGGCGGCGAGGGCGCGGGCGATTTCCACGCGGCGACGCTCTCCGCCAGAGAGCGCAATAGCCGGCGAATTCCGGAGGTGGGTAATTGAGAACTCATCAAGCAACTCACGCAACATACTGTCACGCCGGGATCTGGAACTTTCCGTCAGTTCGAGAACGGCGCGAATGTTTTCCTCGACCGTGAGCCCGCGGAAGATCGAACTCTCCTGCGGCAGATATCCGATGCCCAGCCTTGCCCTCCGATACATGGGCAGGTGGGTGATATCGGCCCCATCGAGTCGGATGGATCCACTGTCGGCGGCGATCAGGCCCGTGATCATGTAGAACACGGTCGTCTTGCCGGCGCCATTGGGTCCAAGCAATCCCACGGCCTCACCGCGCCTGAGTGACAGGGAAACGTTGCGGACCACCGGCCGGCGTCTATAGGTCTTGCTCAGACCCTCAACCACCAGGCCTTCGTTTCCGTCGTGGAACTCGGGATTCTTCTTCCGAGTCCGCGCCGGCTTCCGCGCCACCTTCACATTGTCATCACGCGCCAAGAGACATTCCACCCAATAGCTTTAATTTTGCCTTAAACATCACTTCGGAAGGAAGCTGCCCTTGACGCGGCCACCCTTCATTTCCATCCGGTTGCTCTTGAGGTCGGCGCGCAGTTCGGGACCAGTCAGGATGGTCGAGCCCTGCACCAGCTTCACGTTGCCGCCCACCACCAGCTTGTCGCTCTGTACGTCGATCTTGGCCCAGTCGCCGGTGATGGTCTCCTTCGCGGTGACGATCACGACATTGCCACTCGCATCGATGTTGGTGGCATCCGTCTTTGTCGTACCATCCGCCTGCTTCACGTCGGCGTAGTGAACCACGAGTTCCGCGCTCTTGAGCGTCACCTTGCCGCGCTTGGCATTCACGTTGCCCTTGAAGATCGCCTTCTTCTCGGCATCCACCACTTCCATCTGATCCGCTTCGATATCGGTTGCCTGCGGGCCCGAGCTGATGCTCTCCTGCGCCAGGGCCCCCGATCCGAAAGCGGCCAGGGCTAGGGCGCCCGCCACGAAAATCCGCCGTAGAGTCATGGGGTCTGGTCTCCCTTTCCGGTTTCCGCGCCGAAGCGCGCTTTCACGCCATTCAAGAACAGAATCTTCGTTCCGTCATCGGTTATTTGCATGCCGTTGGCGGCAATCGTGCCGCCGCCCACCATGTCGACCGTGACCGGCACGTCCGACGTCATCGCCTTGGTCTCGATCTGCACGTAAGCCTTTTCCATGCGGGCGGTGAAGGTGGTCGCCTCGCTGATCACGACCTGGCCCTCGAGATTCACGTCCTTGGCCTTGTCGTCATAGACGCCGGATGCGGAGGTTACATTGTAGACCTTGCCGCCGGGCTTGCGGAACACCGCCTCGATGTCCTCAAGATACACGATGTTCGGCTTCACCGCATCCTGGCGGCCGCGCTTTGCCGTCACTTCATAGGGCTGGTTCTCCCGGTCCAGCCCGGTTACGGTGGACGTCCGGGCCGATATCGAGTCGGGATTCTCGATCACCGGCACGCTTAGCTTTTCCTTGGGCATGAGGGCTGAAAAAAGCCCGGCCTGGAACAGGAAGAGCAGAAATGCCCCGATGCCGATGGCTCCCGCCAGATAGCTCAGAAGGCGCGCCGTCGAGGCAAAGCGCACGGCCCGTGCCGCACGGCCGTTCTCGGTTCTGCCACTTGTTTCAGTGGGCGAAGACATCTTCCTCGGTCCACCCGGCCAGATCGAGATCAGCGCGCACCGGCACAAAGTCGAAACAGGCGCTGGCAAGTCCGGTACGGCCCTCGCGGGCCAGCATCTGATCCAGCCGCGCCTTGACCTCATGCAGATAGATCACGTCCTGCGCTGCATACTGCTTCTGGGCGTCGCTCAGCACATGAGCCCCCCAGTCGGAGCTCTGCTGCTGCTTGTTCAGGTCAATGCCAAGAAGTTCCTTGATCAAGTCCTTCAGTCCATGGCGGTCGGTATAGGTCCGGGTCAGCTTGGATGCGATCTTGGTACAATAGACCGGGGCCGTCGCCACGCCGAGATGGTGCTTCAGCGCGGCAACATCGAACCGTGCGTAGTGGAAGATCTTGGTGACGCTCGGATTGGTCAGCAGTGCCTTGAGATGCGGCGCATCGTAAGCAGACCGGTCAAGCTGGACCAGGTGGGCATTGCCGTCGCCCGACGACAGCTGCACGAGACAAAGCTTGTCGCGGCGGGGATTGAGTCCGAGCGTCTCGGTGTCGATCGCGACCGAGGACCCGAAATCCAGTCCGGCGGGCAGGTCGCCCTTGTAAAGCTTTATGGCCATCGGGGATCCTGACGCTGCGACTGTCGAAAGATGGTGCCCAGAAGAGGACTCGAACCTCCACGCCTTTCAGCGCTAGTACCTGAAACTAGTGCGTCTACCAATTCCGCCATCTGGGCTTCGGGGGGTCTCTTAGTGTGGGTTGCAGGGCCTGTCAACCAAACCGCTTGAGCCGCCCGCCGCGAATCCGCCTCCTGACGGCACGGGCGGCGACATCGGCTTTGCATCAGCGCAGCGCGGGCGCTAAGAACCCGCTCAACTGAATCACTGGATGCCATGCTCGTGAACCAGCAGAACTCGGAAAAGCTCATCACCATCATCGGCGGCTCCGGCTTTCTTGGCCGCCACATCGTCAGGGCGCTGGCCAAGCGGGGTTACCGCATCCGGGCGGCCTGCCGACGGCCTGATCTGGCCGGCTACCTGCAACCCCTCGGCGTGCCGGGCCAGGTCATGCCGGTGCAGGCCAATGTCCGCTACCCGGCATCGCTGGCGGCGGCCTGCGACGGGGCTTTTGCGGTGATCAACCTGACCGGCGTGCTCTATTCCGCCGGGGCCCAGAGCTTCGATGCCGTACATGCCTTCGGCGCGGAGGCCTCCGCAAAGGCCGCCAGGGCGGCGCGAGCGCGTGTCTTCATCCAGATGTCGGCCATCGGCGCCGATCCTGGCAGTTCGGCCGCCTATGCCCGCAGCAAAGCCGAAGGCGAGGCTCGCGCGCGGGCGGCCTTTCCGGGTGCCATCATCCTGCGCCCGTCCATCGTCTTCGGGCCGGAGGACAGCTTCTTCAACCGGTTCGCCGGCCTTGCCCGCTTCGCACCGGCTTTGCCGCTGATCGGCGGCGGGGCCACGAAGTTCGCCCCGGTCTTCGTTGGCGACGTGGCCGAGGCGGTGGCCCGGCTGGTCGACAGGGGCGAGGCGGATGGCAAGACCTACGAACTTGGCGGGCCTGAAGTGCTCACCTTCAAGCAGTTGATGCAGTTCACCCTCAACACCATCGAGCGCCGCAGGCTGCTGATTCCGGTTCCCTGGAGCGTCGCCCGCCTGCAGGGCCTGATCCTGGGTCTTCTGCCCAAGCCCCTGCTCACGGCAGACCAGGTCGAACTCCTGAAGTCCGACAATGTCGTAAGCGAGGCAGCACAGCGCGAGAAGCGCACGCTGGACGGATTGGGCATCGCGGCGCAAGGCATCGAGGGGATCGTCCCCGGCTATCTCTACCGGTTCCGCAAGGCGGGTCAGTTCACCGCGCCCAAGGGCATTCCGGAATAGATCAGGGCCAGCAGGACGAGGCCCAGCAGAACGCGGTAGATGGCGAAGGGCAGGAAGCTCACGTGGCGCACCAGTTTCATGAGCACGGTGATCGTGCCCAGTGCCACGAAGAAGGTGAGGACCGCTGTCAGCAGCATCCCGAAGGTGATCGCCTCCCCGGATGCAGCGGCATCGCCAAGCTTGAAGACGCCGGCACCGGCGATGGCTGGAATGCCGAGCAGGAAGGCGAAGCGCGCCGCCTCGGGCCGTTCGAAACCGAGCGCCCGGGCCGCCGTCATGGTGATGCCTGACCGGCTGGTACCGGGGATGATGGCAATGGCCTGCGCCACGCCGATGATCAGTGCGGGCGCCAGTGTCATGTCCGACATGCGGCGGATCGCCAGGCCGAAACGGTCGCACAGGTAGAGCAGGATGCCGAAGATGATGGCGTTCCATGCAACGATCTGCGGCATCTGGCGGACCGCATCCATGAAGCCGATCTTGTCGAGGATGACGCCGAACACCACGGCGGGAATGGTGCCCAGTACGATCAGCATGGCCAGCTTTCCCCAGGGCGTGATGCGGCCCCGCAGCATGTCCAGCGCGCCCAGGGTCAGGTTGACGCAATCGCGCCAGAAATAGACCACGACAGCGAGAAAGGAACCCATGTGCACCATCACGTCGGTGAGCACGCCCTGGTCGGGCCAGCCGGTCAGGGCCGGAACGAGAAGCAGGTGGCCCGACGAGGAGATCGGCAGGAATTCGGTGATGCCCTGTATCAAGGCAAGGACAACAATCTGGAGTATCATCATGAAACTGACATTCCTGCTCCGGTCTGAGGGCCCGGCCTGCGCTAACTCGAATCGCTTGCTGTAAGGACGCCCGGGTTTTATATGCAGCGCAGCGGCGGGGCAATCGCGGCGGCACGTGTCCCGCGCCAGCAGCCTGAAACTGAAAGCACGTTCGCAGATCATGCCGGCACTCATTCATTTTGCGCTCGATCCCTTCAGCCGCCGCATGCGGCTGGCGCTCGCCGAATATGGCGTGGGTGTTGACTTCATCGAGGAGACGCCGTGGGATCCCAGCCATGATCTCTTCGAGCTCAATCCCGCCGGAACGGTCCCAGTTTATCTCGAGGACAGCACATCGCCGGTGTCGGGCGTCGAGGCCATCGGCGAATTTCTCGAGGAAACCAAGTCCGCCCGCACCAGGCTCATACCCGGCGATGTCTTCGCGCGTGCCGAGGTGCGTCGCATCGTGGGCTGGTTCGACGTGAAGTTCTATGCCGAGGTCTCGGAACCACTGATTACCGAGCGCGTGATCCGCCGTTACCTGCCGCGCGAGAACGGCGGCGGCGGACCCGACATGGGCCGGGTGCGCCAGGCCGCGCAGCGGCTGCGCGATCATCTGGGTTACATCGGCCATCTTGCCGACCACCACACCTGGCTTGCCGGCGAGGTCCTGTCGCTGGCCGATCTCGCCGCCGCGGCCCATGTCTCGGTGGCCGATTACTTCGGCGATGTTCCGTGGTCTGATTATCCTTCCGCCAAGTCATGGTATCAGCGCATCAAGTCGCGGCCATCGTTCCGGCCGCTGCTGGCCGACACGGTGCGCGGCATGGCACCATCGGCAAACTACGCCGACCTCGATTTCTAGGCGTGGGCGGGCTTGCCGAGGATCTGAAGGCAAGGGCGAGGGCCGAAGGCTTCGATGACGTCCGCATCACCGCGCTGCGCGACGATCCGGTACGCGCCGGGCGCCTCTCGGAATTCCTCGCCAGCAACCATCATGGCAGCATGGAATGGATGGCCGAGACGGCCCCGCGCCGCTCCAGTCCCCTCACCTTGTGGTCGGATGCACGCAGCGCCGTCGTCCTGGCGCAGAGCTATGCGCCCGACATGGACCCGATGGCACGCCTGCACGACAGGGACTCCGGCGTCATTTCGGTCTATGCCCTCAATCGCGATTACCATGACGTGGTCAAGGGCAAGCTCAAGCGCCTGGGGCAATGGCTGGCTCACCGCTCCCGCGCCGAGGTCAAGGTCTTCGTCGACACGGCTCCGCTGATGGAGAAGCCGCTGGCGGCCGATGCGGGTCTGGGCTGGCAAGGCAAGCACACCAATCTTGTTTCGCGCAAGCTGGGATCGTGGTTCTTCATCGGAACAATCCTGACCGCCGCCACGCTGGCGCCCGATCCGCCGGAGGCCGACCACTGCGGAACCTGCCGCGCCTGCCTCGACATCTGTCCCACCCAGGCCTTTCCGGCGCCATACCGGCTCGACGCCCGCCGCTGCATCTCCTACCTGACCATCGAGCACAGGGGCCACATCGATCGCGGCTTCCGCAAGGCGATGGGCAACCGCATCTATGGCTGCGACGATTGTCTTGCCGTCTGCCCGTGGAACAAGTTCGCGCAGGCTGCATCCGAAGCAAAGCTCGTGGCACGCGACGAGTTGCGCGCCCCTGCCCTGTCGCGGCTGCTGCAGCTCGACGATCCAGCGTTCCGCAAGCTGTTCAGCGGCTCCGCGGTCAAGCGCATCGGCCGTGACCGCTTCGTCCGCAATGTGCTGATTGCGGCGGGCAACAGCGGCAGTGAGGACCTGATCGCGGATGTCGCGCCGCTGCTGTCCGATGCCGCGCCGGTGGTGCGGGCCATGGCGGTCTGGGCCATATCGCAGCTTGCATCGCCTGATGCATTTGCCAGACTGCGCGCGCGACATCGCAGCGTCGAGAGCGATCCCGATGTGCTGCTGGAGTGGGATGCAACATGACTCATCTGCTCTGCTTCGGACTGGGCTTCTCGGCTCGCGTGCTCGCCGCGCGGCTGGCCGCACGCGGCTGGACCATCAGTGCCACAAGCCGGACGGCGGCCGGGGCAGCCGCCATCGCGGCCATGGGCTATCGCGGATGGATCTTCGATGGCACTTCCCCGCTTGGCGATGCGGCCTTCGACGGCGTCACCCATATCGTCAACTCGGCGCCCCCCGGAGCGGAGGGCGATCCGGTCATCGCGCGCAACCGGCCGCAGCTTGCAGCCCGGGCAAGGCAGGTCACGTGGGCCGCCTATCTTTCGACGACCGGCGTCTACGGCGATCATGCGGGCGGATGGGTAGACGAAGACACGCCGCTCACGCCCAATACGGAACGCGGCTGGAAACGGGTGGAGGCGGAGACGCAGTGGCTTGACCTCTGGCGCGAGTCCGGCTTCCCGATCCATCTCTTCCGGCTTGCCGGCATCTATGGCCCGGGACGGAACCAGCTGTTGTCCATCCGCGATGGCAGCGCCAGGCGCGTCATCAAGCCGGGACAGGTGTTCAGCCGCATCCATGTCGAGGACATCGCCCGCGTGCTGGAGGCCTCGATGGCGTATCCCCATCCCGGCCGCGCCTACAACGTCTGCGACGACGAGGCCTGTCCGCCGCAGGATGTCATCGCCTACGCCGCAGAGCTTCTCGGGCGTCCAGTGCCCCACGACATTCCGTTTGCCGAAGCCGATCTTTCTCCCATGGCGCGCAGTTTCTATGCGGACTCGAAGCGCGTCTCGAATGCCCGCATCAGGTCGGAACTTGGCGTGACGCTGGCCTATCCCACCTATCGCGAAGGGCTGACCGCCCTGGCGAAAGGCCTCAAAGACTGACGCCGTCGGAGCGCAGGGCCAGTTGCTGGACGGTCTCGCGGATGATGCGAAGCTGGCCGGGCGCGGACAGGCGGTGGTCTCCTGCCTTGATGACGGTGAGAGTGATGTCCGGGCCGCGCAGGGCCTCATAGACCTTGAGCGCATGGGTGAGCGGCACATCGGGGTCGGCGTCGCCCTGGAGGATTCGCACCGGGCAGTCGCAGTCCATGCCCTGTTTGAGCAGAAGGTGCCGGCGGCCATCCGCGATCAGCCCTGCCGTGATCGGATAGGGGTCGCCGTACTGCGAGGGCTGCAGCCACACGCCTTTTTCGGCCAGATCCGCCCGGGCTGACGGCCCGAAGCTGTCCCACATGAGATCGGCCGTCATGTCGGCCGCGGGTGCTACCAGCACAAGTCCGGCAATGCGCCGCGCGGCGCGGGGATCATGCGTCAGCAGCCAGCGGTAGAGCAGCAGCGCGATCCAGCCGCCCATGCTCGATCCGATCACGATGCGCCGGCCGGCCGTGTGGTTGCGGAACATGTGCAGGGACTGATCGAGCCAGGCCGAGATCGTGCCGTCGGTGAAGGCGCCGCCCGATTCGCCATGGCCCGAATAGTCGAAGCGCAGCGACGGCCGGCGTGAATCGCGGGCCAGGCCCGCAAGGCTCTCGGCCTTGCTGCCGGTCATCTCCGACATGAAGCCGCCGAGCCAGAAGAAACCGCAGCGCGCCATGTCGTCGCCGCTGCCATCCTCCCGGTAGGCCAGCCGCAGCCCGTCGCCAAAACTGTCAAACTGTGCGCCGCTCATTGAAAAAACTCCATGCACGCGCCACATTACAATGATGTTGAGCGCCGGAAACCGCCAGATGCCGCGTCTCTCGGAAATGCCCCTTTCTGGTGTAAACTTCCTCCTATGAACATACAGAATGTCCCAAGTGAAGAGCAAATTGCTGCTGTGCTCGGCCTGGACAGCAAGAGCCGGAGGCGGGTCTGGCTGAAACGGGCCATCTGGCTCGGCGTCCTTGCAGCTGTGCTCACAGCGGCCGTGTGGTGGTACCTCCAGAATGGTGGCAGCGCGGCCACCATCAGCTATCAGACGACGCCCGCAGCTCGGGCCGACTTGATCATCGAGGTACAGGCAACAGGGACCATCCAGCCTACGACCCAAGTCGATGTCTCGAGCGAGATGTCGGGCGTTATCCGCACGGTCAACGTCGACAACAACAGCCTTGTCCAGAAAGGCGAAGTACTGGCCCGGCTCGACACGGTGAAACTCACCGCTCAGCTGGCGCGGTCCCGGGCCTCGCTGGCGGCATCAGAGGCGCGGCTCCTGGAAACGAAGGCAACCCGCGAAGAACGACGTCTTGCCCTTGAGCGCGCCGAAGCACTCCACAAGAAGGGCGTGTCCGCCATCCAGGACCTCGACGCGGCCAGGGCCAACTTCGCCCGCGCCGAGGCCAGCGTGACCGCCGCCGAGGCCGACATCAACGTGGCGAAGGCCGAAGTTGCGCTCGTGGAAACGGACATAAGCAAGGCAAGCATCCTGTCGCCGGTCGATGGCATTGTCTTGAAGCGCAGCGCCGAGCCTGGCCAGACCGTGGCGTCCTCGCTTCAGGCTCCGATTCTCTTCACGCTTGCTGAAGACCTCGCGCGCATGCAGGTGGAGGCCGACATCGACGAAGCCGATATAGGTGCTGTGAAGCCAGAGCAGGAGGCGACCTTCACTGTTGACGCCTATCCCGGCCAGAAGTTCCCTGCGTCGATACAGACCATCGAATACTCGCCAACGACGACGGAGAATGTCGTTACCTACAAGGCGATCCTCACCGTCGACAACAAGGACCTGCTGCTGCGGCCCGGCATGACGGCGACGGCAGAGATCGTGACGCAAAGGATCGATCAGGCGCTCACGGTGCCCAACGCGGCGCTGCGCTACCGGCCGCCGCGGAACGCCGGGAACCAGGGCTTCAGCATCACCAACATCTTCATTCCGCGAATGCCGCGCTTCGAGAAATCAAGCAGCGGCGTCAATGTCGAGGGCCAGCGCTCCCTGTGGGTGCTCGACAATGGCGTGCCGCGCGAAGTGAAGGTGAAGACCGGCGCCAGCGACGGGCAGAACACGGTAGTCCTGTCGGGCGAGCTCAAGGCGGGCGACGCCGTCATCACCGGGACGCGCCAGGCCGCGCCGTGACGGAGCCGCCGCTCATTTCCTTCAGAGGCGTGGCGCGTCACTACGGCGAAGGGGGCGGCCTGATCCGCGCCCTTGCCGGCGTCGACCTGACAATTTCGCGCGGCGAATTCATCGCCATCATGGGTCCTTCGGGCTCCGGCAAGTCCACCGCGATGAACATCATCGGCTGCCTCGACCGTTCGACCGCCGGTGTCTACCGGTTCAATGGAGTGGATGTCACCGGGCTGACCCGCGATCAGCGCGCGCTGCTCCGGCGCAACTACCTTGGCTTCGTGTTCCAAGGCTACAATCTTCTCGCCCGCACAACGGCGATCGAGAACGTCGAGCTGCCCCTGATCTACCGCGGCATGGGACGGCGCGAGCGACGCGAACGTGCCGTGCACGCCCTGCATCGCGTAGGTCTGGCGGGCCGCGAGCATCATACGCCTGCCGAACTGTCCGGCGGCCAGCAGCAGCGCGTGGCCATCGCGCGGGCCATCGTCACCGATCCTCTGGTCCTGCTGGCCGACGAGCCGACCGGCAATCTCGATACGTCCCGCAGCCGCGAGATCATGCAGCTTCTCACCCAGCTCAACCTGGAGCAGGGCATCACCGTGGTCATGGTGACCCACGAGGCGGACATGGCGGCCTTTGCGGCGCGGACCATCCGGTTCGTCGACGGCCGGATCGACGCCGATACGCGGCGCGAGGCCGCCTGATGCTGTGGGAAGCGGTCAAGCTCGCCTTCCAGTCGATCCGGCGCAATGCGATGCGTTCGGTCCTGACCCTGCTCGGCATCGTCATCGGCGTTGCCGCGGTCATCGCCATGGTGACGATCGGATCCGGGACGTCGCAGAAGGTGCAGGACAATCTCGCAAAGCTGGGCAGCAACATGCTGATCCTGCGGCCGGGCCAGAGCACCTTCGGCCCCGGCGGCGCCACCGAAGCGCGCGCCTTCGACGAGCGCACCGTGTCCGCGCTGCGGTCCAACCTCACGGGTGTGCGCGCCCTCGCGCCCACCGCCCAGAAGAACGCGAAGGTCGTGTTCGGTGCCCTCAACTACGACACCACCGTGACCGGGACGGACTCCAGCTACTTCGCCGCACAAGACTGGAGCTTCCGGGAAGGCCGCCCCTTCAGCGACAGCGAGATCCGCTCGGGCGGCTCGGTCTGCGTGATCGGGTCGACCATCGTGTCCGAGCTCTTCGGCACGCTGGATCCGCTCGGCAGCCGCCTCAGGGTCGGAAGCTTCGCCTGCGACGTGATCGGCGTGCTCGACAGCAAGGGGCAGTCAGCCTTCGGCACCGACCAGGACAACACGGTGCTCATGCCGCTGCGCACCTTCCACCGGCGGATTGCCGGCAATACCCGCATCGGATCGATCAGCATTTCGGTGGCCGAGCGCAATGACATCCCGCGGGTCCAGGCGGAGACCGAAGCGGTGCTGCGGGAAGTGCGGCGCGTCGGTAATGGCGAGGAGGACGACTTCACCGTTCGCGACATGACGCAGATCGCCAATACCATGGCCATGACCTCCACCCTTCTCACCGGTCTTCTGGGCGCCGTTGCAGCCGTATCGCTGCTGGTGGGCGGCATCGGCATCATGAACATCATGCTGGTGTCGGTGACCGAGCGGACGCGCGAGATCGGCATCCGCCTGGCCATCGGCGCGCTGGAGCGCCAGGTGCTCAGCCAGTTCCTGGTCGAGTCCATCGTCTTGGCGCTGTTTGGCGGTATCATCGGCATCATGATTGGCCTCGCGCTCGCCGGCGCGGCATCGATCCTGATGGATGTGCCCTTCGCCGCCGACATCCGCGTGATCGCGCTGGCCTTCGTCGTCTCTGCGGCCATCGGCGTGGTCTTCGGATACTTCCCGGCACGGCGCGCGGCGCGCCTCGACCCGATCGAGGCGCTCCGGCACGAATGATCAGCCCTGGCGCAAGCGATCCAGGAAGGGACGGGTCGGGTAGGAATCCGGCGGCCAGTTGAGCTTGATCTGCATGTCCTTGACGGCGGCACGCGTGGCGCGGCCAAGCTTGCCATCGACTTCGCCGACATCGTAACCCTTGCCGACGAGAATGGTCTGAAGCTCCTTGATCTCATCGTAGCTCAGGACCTGCACCTCGGCGCGGCCCGGACTGACCTTGGGTGCTCCGGCGATGCGGGTTGCGAGATAGGCCGCGGTGGTCGAATAGACCAGCGACTCGTTCCACAGCAGATAGGCCGCCGTGAAGTTCTCATAGGCGAGAAAGGCCGGGCCATCCTTGCCCATGGGCAAGAGCAGGGACGCCTGGAAGTTGTCGGCCTTGAGCTTTCCCTCGCGCGCCTTCACGCCCCACTTGGCCCATTGGCTGCGCGGATGCTGGATGGCGATGTCGGCCTGGTCCCAGGGCATATCCTTCGGCACGCTGACTTCCTGCAGCCAGGGCTGATTGGGCTGCCAGCCATGTTTGATCAGCAGCGCGGCGGAGGATGCCATGGCATCCGGAATGCTGCGCTTCAGATTGCGGTGGCCGTCGCCGTCGAAGTCGACGGCGGTTTCGTTGTATTCCTTGGGGAGAAACTGCGTGTGGCCGATCTCGCCAGCCCAGGCGCCCACCATGTCCTCGAGTTCGAGATCGCCCTTGTCATAGAGGACCAGCGCGCCGATCAGCTGTTCGCGGAACTTCTCGGGGCGGCGGCAGTCCCAGGCCAGCGTGGCAAGGGACGGGATGGTCGGAAAGTCGCCCATGACCTGGCCGAAGTCGGTTTCGAGGGCCCAGAAGGAAATCAGCACGGGGCCTGGCACACCATAGGCCTTCTGCACGGCATCGAAGGTTGCCTTGTGCTTCTTCATCATGGCCTGGCCGGTGGTGATGCGGCGGTCGGAAACCATGCGGGCCTGGAACTGCAGGAAGCTCTGCGAGAAGACGCTTTGCGCCCGGTCCTTCTTGATGATGTCCGGCTGGTACTCGACGCCATCGAGCGCCGAAAGGCCGCGGGCGCCCACGCCGGCCGCCGCCGCTTCTGCCTTGATGCCTTTCAGAAAGGTATTGAACGCCTTGGCGGAGTTGCCGCATTCGGCCGCCTGCGCAAGGCTCGACATGGCCAGCAGACCGCCAAGTGCCAGCGCTGCAACAGTCGTCTTCTTCATGTGTGGACTCCCAATGGAATATGCCGTTTTGTCAATTCGATAGGTGCGATGTTGGTCAAATTGATGGCCACGCCATCAGCCTCGTTCGACCAGCCTCGGCTTCGGTGCCTCGGCAATGGCGGCGGGTTCGGTCAGGTCGAGGCTTTCGATGCGGAGACCGCGCTTGGTGACGCGATCCGCCGAGATGCCAAGCTTCTCGAGATCGGCATTGGCCATGCCGAAGTGGCGCTGCAGATCGGCGACACGGTCCTTGAGCCGGTTCACGTCCTCGAGCATGCGGGTCACCTCGATCTGGATCAGCCCCGCCTGCTCGCGCATGCGGGCGTCCTTGAAGATGGCCTGCATGGTCTGGATCAACAGCATCAGCACATTGGGCGAGGCGATGATGACCCGCGCCCGGTGAGCCTTCTGGATCACATCCTCGAAGCGCTCGTAGAGCTCGGCGTAGACAGCCTCGGATGGCACGAACATGATCGCCGATTCATGGGTTTCGCCGGCGATCAGATATTTGCTGGAAATGTCCTTCACATGGCGCAGCACATCGGAGCGCAACTGGGATTCCGCGGCCTTGATGTCGCTGTCGCCCTTCGCCGTCTTCAGGGCATTGAAGGCCTCCAGCGGAAACTTCGCGTCGATCACCAGACGCAGCGCCGAATCCGGAAGGGCCTCCATGCGGCCCTGCCCATAGGCGCCGCGCGCCTGCTTGTTGGCCAGGATGTCCTTCAGCGTCACCATTTCGCTCGACAGGGCGGTGAGGTTCTTCTGCGCCGAGTCGATGACCGCCAGCCGCTCGTTCAGCTGCGACAGGGACTGGCTGGTCCGCTCGGTCTGGTCATGCAGGCTGGCGCCCAGACGGTGCGACACCTGATTGAGGCGCTCGTCGAGCGTCCGGGCAAGATGAATCTGGGTGCCTTGGGCCTGTTCGGCAAAGCCGCGCAGCGTGCCCGAGAGTTCGGCCAGGCGGTATTCGAGATCGGCGGTGCGGCGCATGGCATCGATGGCTTCGCCGCGGCGTGACGCCTGGGCCCGCCAGGCGAGGATCACGGCCGCAATCAAGAGAACCAGCGCCAGCCCGCCCGCACCCAGCAGAAGCTCCAGCAAGGTCACGGGACGCTGCCCGACCTGGATCACGATGTCATCGAGTTGCATCGGAAGAGTCTAGCCTGATTCGGCCAAAACAAGTGGCCCGTCCCCTCCGGATAGGAGAGGACGGGCCCTTGAACCGCGCGGCTCGGGACGGCGACAGGAGCCGCTCGGTTCAATTCTCGTGTCTGATGGGATTCGGGGCCTGCACTGCAGCCTGCCACCTACTTTATCAATCCCCCTCAACTCGAAGCAGAGCGTGCCTTTCGATCATGGCTCATTCGCGGGCAGACTGGGGCAATTTCAAGACAGCCAGACGCAAAGCGGCCGCCACGGTGGTGCCGGGCGGCCGCTTGTGCAGATGCGGAACGGATCAGCGGCGGCGGTCGGGATTGAGACGGCCGGGCATCAGTGACCGTTCGACGTGGTCATTGCGCTGCGTGAAGAACATCGAGACGCCACGGCTGAGACCGTCGGCGAAATCCCGGAATGCGTTGAAGATGATCATTTTGGTTGCCTTTGGATGGGTCGAGGAAGTGCTTTTTCTTGACCACCCATATGGGCCTTGATTGTGAATATATTGTAGCTTCGGGACGCTAGGCTACCAAGGCCGCTATGCGTTTTGCGCATGGCGAAACCGGTCGGTGGCGCGGATGACGGCATCGGCGATCCCCGGTTCGGTTGCCGTGTGTCCGGCGTCATGGACGAGCACGAACTCCGCCTCTGGCCAGGCCTTGTGCAGGTCCCATGCCGTGACCATGGGGGTGACGACGTCGTAGCGGCCCTGGATGATGACGCCGGGGATGCCCCTCAGCCGGTCTGCATCGTCGATGAGCTGGCCATCGCGGGCGAAGAAGCCGCGGTTGTGGAAGTAGTGGCATTCGATGCGCGCGAAGGCGAGGGCGAAACGGTCGGCGCCGAATTCGGATACGCGGCGCGGGTCGGGCAACAGCGACAGCGTGGCGCCTTCCCACTGGCTCCAGGCGCGGGCGCAGGCGAGCTGTGCCGCCTGATCGGCGCCGGTCAGCCGGCGGTGATAGGCGGCGATGAGATCATGGCGCTCGGCTTCCGGAATGGGAGCGACATAGGTCTCCCATACATCCGGAAACAGCGCGTCCGCGCCGCGCTGGTAGAACCACTCGATTTCGCTGCGCCGGACGGTGAAGATGCCGCGCACCACAAGTCCCGTGACCCGTTCGGGATGGGTCTCGGCATAGGCCAGGGCAAGGGTCGATCCCCAGGACCCGCCGGCCACCTGCCAGCGGTCGATGCCCAGGTGCTGGCGCAGCCGCTCCATGTCCGCCACCAGGTCCCAGGTCGTGTTCTCTGCCAGCTCGGCATGCGGAGTCGACTGGCCGCTGCCGCGCTGGTCGAACAGGATGATGCGGTAGTGCGATGGATCATGCATCTGGCGCAGGAAGGGCGTGATGCCGCCACCCGGTCCGCCATGCAGCACCACGGCGGGCTTGCCCCTGGGATTGCCGCATTGCTCGAAGTAGATCTCATGAAGGGCGGAGACCTTAAGCCGGCCGCGCTGGAAGGGCTGGATCTCTGGATAGAAGACACGGCGCTGGCTCATCACATTCTTCTGACCGTTGATGCTTGGGTTTTGCTTGTATGTGGACTATGGGCTAAACGAACGCAATGTGCGGCAGACGCGCGCATGACGGGAAAACGCTACGGGGGAATTTCGCAATGTCAGGTTCGATGTGGCAAGAATTCAAGTCCTTCGCCTTCAAGGGCAATGCCTTTGATCTTGCAATCGGTGTCATCATCGGCGCCGCCTTCGGCAAGATCGTCAGTTCGCTGGTCGACGACATCATCATGCCGATCATCGGCCGCCTCACCGGCGGGCTGGACTTCAACAACTACTTCCTTGGCCTCAACTCCAATGTGACGGCGACAAACCTGACGGCCGCGCGCGAACAGGGCGCGGTGCTGGCCTATGGCAGCTTCATCACCGTCCTCATCAACTTCCTGATCATTGCCTTCATCCTGTTCCAGCTCGTCAAGATCTCGAACCGCATGAAGAAGGCGGAACCGCCGCCGCCGCCGCCCGCCCCCAGCAAGTCGGAAGAGCTGCTGGCCGAGATCCGCGACGCCCTGGTGAAGAAGAAGTAGTCCTTTCCTGCAATGCAGATGCGAGGCCCGGGTGCTGGACACGCGGACCTCGGGTTTGCTTAAGGCATGGCCATGACACCTGAACAGCTTCTCGCCGGATTGACGCCAGAGGCCCGCGACGAGCCCGACAGCGGCATCGTGAAGGCCGCGATGTACGGCTTGGCGCGGGGCGATGTCATTCCGCTGTGGTCGGGCGAAGGCAATGTCCCGACGCCAGCCGCCTTCGCCCAGCCGGCCATCGACAGCCTGCTGCGGGGCGAGACCTTCTATACCTGGCAACGCGGCATTCCGGAACTGCGCGAAGCCCTGGCGCGCTATCACGCGCGGCAGTTCGGCCGGGCCTTCGACGCGGAGAATTTCTTTGTCACCTCGGGCGGCATGCAGGCGATCCAGACCATCATCCAGATGATCGCGGGCGAAGGCGACGAGATCATCATTCCCACGCCCGCCTGGCCCAACTATGCCGGGCCGCTCCGCGTGCAGGGTTCACGCCCGGTAGAAGTCCCGATGGACTTCCGCAACGGGC
Organism: Alphaproteobacteria bacterium; assembly: GCA_026400595.1. Classification (GTDB taxonomy): domain Bacteria; phylum Pseudomonadota; class Alphaproteobacteria; order Rhizobiales; family Aestuariivirgaceae; genus Aestuariivirga. The sequence goes on from JAPLOT010000257.1 coordinate 16,392, forward strand.
GCTGGCACCTCGATCTCGACCGGCTCTTCGATGCGATCACGCCGCGCACCCGCGCCATCTCGCTCAACTCGCCGTCCAATCCGGTGGGCTGGACGGCAACGCGCGACGAACTCATGGCGGTGCGCGATACGTGCCGCAGGCGTGGACTGTGGATCCTGGGC
>JAPLOT010000092.1 GCA_026400595.1 Alphaproteobacteria bacterium
GTTGGGTGACAGCGACGGGTGCGTCTCGCCGTCGCCCTTGGGCTGGGTGGTTTCGTAGATCGGCTCCCAGCGCATGCGGCGCTCTGCATAGTCGCGGTCGAGCGGCTTCTTCGTGGTCAGCGTCACGTCGTCGAACATCAAGCCGTTCGATAGGTTGCCGTTGTGCGGGATCGCAAGCATCCGGCCTCCAGTCTTCTTCTCATACGCCGCCATCCACGCCCAGAGGTCCTCCGGATCCCCGGTGTCGTAGTAGGACAGCGGGATGATCTGGTCGGCCTTGTCCTTGCCGTCGCGGAACAACACATTGCGGTGCAGGTTGTCGCCGTTCGGCCCCGAGGTCCACTCGAAGCCGATGATGGCGGTGAAGCGCCCGGGCTCGTTGTATTTCTCGGCGGCCGCCGTGATCCGCTGCCACGCCGGTCGCACCATGGTTTCTTCCTGGCCTTTGAACGGGTCTTTCAGCTCCTGCATGGCGGCGATCCACATGTTGAAGGCTGCTCCCTGGCCTTCGATGGTGCCGGTCTTGGCCAGGTCGTGTACCTGCTTGCCCCATTCCGACTTGAGCAGTGCGGGATCGGATTCCGCGATCATCGGCGCGAGGCCGAGGTTCTCGGCGTGGTCGGCAATCACCAGAAAATCGAGCGGTCGCGACAGCTTGACGGGCAGACCGCTGTTCGACTTCACCTCTTCGCCACGAGCAAACCGATAAGCGTCCTCGGGTCCGACAATGGCGCCGGCCATGCCGGCATCGGCGGAGTACGAGGTATGCAGGTGCGTGTCGCCGAAGTACACGCGGTTGGGAAAGGTCTGCGCTGGGTAGGGCGAGTAGCTGATCTTCTTGTTCGCCGGTCCCGGGGCGTCCTGCGCGTCGGCGTGTGGCACCCAGGCCACCAAGCTGCCGGCGAGCAGGAAGATGCTGGCGCGGACGTAGAACCGGCTTCGTGTCTTGAATCTCATGCTGGCTTTCCTCCCCTCGAAATGATTGGTGCGGCTCAACCGGCAAACGCCGGCTTGCGGAGTCAGCATCTGTCTCATTCGATCAGGCCGCGGTGAACCTCGCTGATCGACTTCGCCCCGGTCAGTGCCATGGCGACGGCCAGCTCCTGCTTGAATGTCGCGAGCAGGTCGACGAGGCTCGCCTCATCGGACACATCCGCCGAGTAGGACTCAAAACGTTGATCGGTACGAGCGGCATGTTGGCGCATTTTCGCTGGTCGTCGACATGGGCAGGCCTTGCCGCGTTGCGCGTCTTCGAAATCCTGGTTGTCGTTGAACGGCAGTAACGACAGCACCTTGGCATTGGCGGTCTGCGTGTTGGCCGAGGCCGCATTGGATGTGGTTGGGCTTGTAGCCGCGGGCGCCTGCGCCACTGCGAGCAGCGCGACCAGGATCGCGGCGAATCGGTTCAGGTGCGAAATCCGTTCCATTGGGCACCCGTCGGGTCGCCGAAGCCGTGAAAGAACGCCCTCGTCCCCGGGGCCGCCCAGACGGGGGGTGGGATTGCCTGTGCAGACCAGGGGACGAAGGACTTTGCTCGAAATTCGGACACCGGAACCCATTGATCATGGGGTTTCGCGGCATCCCTGCCCGCGGTTCGCCGACGAGACAGCGTTCGGCCCTTCTACGGGGGAGAAGCGAATACGTCCAATGAAATTGGCGAATGGACTTGATACGCTTCGCGTATCGTGATTGAACTCAGGCTCCTCCAGCACGCCCTCGCCCTGGCACGCTTCCGCAACTACGCGCGAGCGGCGCAGTCCCTGCATCTCACCCAGCCCACGATGACGCGCAGCATCGCGGCACTGGAACGGGCTGTCGGAGTCCGGTTGTTCGACCGCGGCCCCAACGGTGTCGAGCCCACTGCATTTGGCAACATACT
>JAPLOT010000163.1:0-6118 GCA_026400595.1 Alphaproteobacteria bacterium
CTCAAGGGCGTGCCAAGCATGGTGGAACGGACCACGGTCCGACCGCCGTCGAGCCGCATGGGGCCGATCACGCCCGAAGAGCGCCAGAAGATCGTCAAGTCGTCGCCCGTCTATGGGCAATACGAGGAGGCCGTCGACCGCGAGTCGGCCTACGAGATCCTTCAGAAGGCCGCCGCCGAACGCGTCGAGGCGGCCCAGAAGGCCAAGGAAGAGATCGAGGCCATGAAGGCCGAGAAGGCCGAGGCCCGATCCTCGCGCGGGCGGGATTCCGCAACCGACCGTTTTGTCAAGAACATGGCGGGAGGGCTTGGCACCACCATTGCGCGCTCCGTGGGCAATGCGCTGGTGCGCGGGATTCTGGGCGGACTGACGCGGAAGTAGCGTCCCGTCACGGAACGCCGGGCTCATCACCTGATCGTGCGCAAGGGTGATCCTTCTGCTGATCCATTGCTGCTATTGACGAGTATCAGTCGGAAGCGATGGAGGCTGCGATGCGATCTGTGCTGTTCTTTGTGGGCGTTCTTCTGGCGGTCACGCCGCTGGCGGCACGCGCCGAAACGGCTGTGCTGGCTGGCGGATGCTTCTGGTGCGTGGAGAGCGATCTCGACAAGTTGCCCGGCGTGACCCGGACGACCTCGGGCCTGGCAGGTGGCACGTCGCCATCACCCACATACAAGAATCCGGGCGATCACATCGAGGCGGTGAAGGTCGAGTTCGATCCCGCCGTGATTTCCTACGACAGGCTGGTGCATCACTTCTTGCGGACGATCGATGTCACGGATGCCGGTGGGCAGTTCTGCGATCGCGGCAGCACCTATGTATCGGCGCTCATGCCGCTCGACGAGAAGCAGGCCCGCATTGCACAAGCCGCCCTGGACGAAGCCGCCCGCGATCTCGACCGCGAGATCGCGACGCGCATCGTGGCGTCTCCGGACTTCTATGCCGTCGAAGACTATCACCAGGACTATTATCTGAGTTCGGATCGGATTCTGACGCGCTTCGGCCTCATCAGGAAGTCCGATGCCTACAAGAAGTACCGCGAGGCCTGTGGCCGCGACCAGCGCGTGCGGGAGGTCTGGGGAAAGGCTGCCTACGAGACGCTGACGCAGTAGTTCCGGGTCATCTGTCAGATGATCTCGTCTTCGTCGTAGAGAGGTTCGCCCGCGTCGGACTTTGCCTTTGCCTTGCTCGCGACCGGCTTCGACCTGGCGATGTGAAACAGCGCATCGCCGCGATGCACGATGGGCAGGTTGGTGCGCCCGATGATGATTCCGTCGCTCTCCGAGACGATGGGGGCCGACTGCGTCCCCAGCGGATCGGCGACCACGCCGATCACTTCCTTCAGCCCCACCCGATCGCCGCTGCGGCGGTTGGTGTGCAGGATTCCGCTCTCCGGCGCCCGCACCCAGGAGCTCGACGTCGACAGCGCGGGCTCGACATGCGCCGGGCGGCGCGGCCCATCGGTGATCATGCCAATGGCGGCCATCACACGCAGGCAGCCCTTCACCGCGGCATCGATGGCGGCCTCTTCGAAGCGCAAGGCCTCGCCGCCTTCGTAGAGCAGCACCTTCACGCCGGCTTCACGCGCCGAGAGCCGCAGCGACTTCTCGCGCAGCTTCGAGACGAGGATCACCGGCGGGGCGAAGGCAGTGGCCAGTTCCAGCAGTTCCGAATCGCCAGGCGCAATGCGGATCTGCGGCAGGTTGGTCCGGTGCAGGGCCGCCGTATGCAGATCGACGCCGTACTTGCAGCGGCTCACCACCTCGCGAAAAAAGAGATCGGCCACGAGGCTGGCCAGCGAACCGCGGTCGGAACCCGGAAAGCAGCGGTTGAGATCGCGCCGGTCGGGCATGTAGCGGGTGTGATTGAGGAAGCCGAAGCTGTTGACGATGGGCACCGCCAGCAAGGTCCCGGCCATCTCCTGCAGCGCCGGATGAACCAGGATGCGGCGGATGATCTCGACGCCCTGGATCTCGTCGCCATGCACGCAGCCCGAAATGAAGAAGGCAGGCCCCGGCCTTTCGCCATGCAGTACATGCACGGGCAGCGTTACCGGCGTGTGCTTGGAAAAGGCGCTGACCGGAAGGTCCACAGTCTCGCGCCTGCCCGGCGCCACGGCATGTCGGCCGATCTGAAACGGCGTCATCCCTTGCCCCGTGTGCGCGTGCGGTTCGGCTTCGCATTCTTCTCGAGAAAAGCGATGATCTCGCGGGCGATATTGGTGTTGGTGGTCTTCTCGATCCCTTCGAGCCCGGGCGAGGAATTGACTTCCAGCACCAGGGGTCCGCGCGCCGACCGGATCATGTCGACGCCTGCCACGTTCAGCCCCATGGCCTTCGCCGCCTTCAGCGCCGTGGCGCGCTCGCCCGGCGTCAGGATGGCCTTGCTGGACGTCCCGCCGCGGTGGAGATTTGAACGGAACTCGCCATCGGCCCCCTTTCGCTCCATGGTGGCAATCACCTTGCGGCCGACGACGAAGGCGCGGATGTCGGTGCCTTCCGCCTCCTTGATGAATTCCTGAACCAGGATGGCGATGTCGGCACCGTGAAAGGCATCGATCACCGAGCGTGCGGACTTTGGCGTCTCGCTCAGCACAACGCCGATCCCCTGGGTGCCTTCGAGCAGCTTGATCACCACCGGCGCGCCGCCAGCCATGTCGAGCACGTCATTGGTGCGGCTGGTGTCGTTGGCGAAGGCCGTTACCGGCATGCCCACGCCGTCCCGCGCGAGAATCTGCAGCGATCGGAGCTTGTCGCGCGACCGGCCGATGGCGACGGACTCGTTCAGCGGATAGACGCCCATCATCTCGAACTGGCGAAGCACCGCGAGGCCGTAGAAGGTATGCGAAGCCGCGATGCGCGGGATCACGGCATCGAAGCCGGTGAGCCTCTCACCGAGATAGCGCAGCTCCGGCTTTCGCGATGTGATGTTCATGTAGCACTTGAGATAATCGACCGGCACGATCTCGTGGCCGCGCTCATGCGCGGATTCGATGATGCGCTGGTGGGAGTAGAGCTTGGGATTGCGGGTAAGGAGGGCAATTCTCATTTTGGCTTGCGTTTCTTGGGTGAGAGAATGAAGGAACGTCCGGGATCCACCACGTAACGTCCGGCAATGCTGGATCGGCCGAGCAGCATGGGTACGCCCATGTCGGATCTGTCAGTCAGCGTCATGTCGATGACGAAGCGCAGCCTGCCGATCTTCACGGCCGTTTCGACCAGCGCGCGGGACTGCGAGTGGCCGCTGGAACTCTTGACGCGCTTCTCGCCCTTCAGCGGCAGGCTGCAGTGAAGATGGCGTCCCTTGACCGGCACGATGAACTCAACATGGCTGCCGGCGATCCTGATGTCTGTTGCGTGCAATGCTGCCGTCGCAGCTCCTGTGTCGACCTTCGCGATGATCAGGCCCACGCCGAGCTCCGGCAGGCTCACGCGCTCGCGCCAGCCGATCAGGTCGGGCGTTTCGGGCAGCTTGAGTCTGATGCGCGGCATGTGCACCAGCCTATCCCAGCCCGCCATGCTGGGGAAGGAGCGCAGCATGGCATGAGGTTAACGCGTGAGCATGGCAATGATGAAGCCTCCGACCAGGATGAAGATGGCGACGCCCCACCCGCTGACCATCCACCCAATTGGCCCCCAGCGCAGGTGCTGAGCGGCCAGCTTGGACTCATCGTGGCCGAGGGCGGCGGCGCGGCAGAACAGACCCCGTGCCAACTTGCGGTCCTTTCTGAACCCCAGCCCATCCCGATGCATGCTGGCAAGAGTGAAGAGAGCCAGCGGGAAGTCCTGATCGGCGGACGCCTGTATCCATCGCTTGGCCTCGGCAAGGTCCTGCGCCACGCCGAGCCCGCCGAGGCGCAGGAGACCCAGATTGTACTGGCCGCCGGAATGCCCTTCGTCGGCTGCTCGTTGAAACCACCGGAGCGCTTCGTCGGGGTCCTTGTCGACGCCGTCACCCTCGGCATAGTGGCAGCCGATCCGGTTCGGCGCATCGAGGTAGTTCTGTTCCGCCGCGGCGCGGAACCATTTCAGCGCTGTCTGTAGGTCTCGTTCGACACCTGTCCCTTCGGCATAGAGGACGCCGAGTTCGTACTGGGCCGGTGCAAGATCGCTGCTGGCTGCCTTGGCAAGCCAGTCGGCTGCTTCTTCCGGCCGCGTCTCGCCCCCGAGTCCGCTCAATCTGGCCAAACCGTATTGGAGCTGCCCCAGGGGATCGCCCTTGTCCGCGGCCTGTTTGAACCACGCGAGGGCGACTGCAGGATCAGCGGTCACCCCGTCTCCATTGACATACGCAATCCCGATCAATGTGAGTGAAGGTGCATGGCCCTGGGCGACGGCCTTGTGGAGCCATTGCAGGCCCTCGGCCGAGTCCCTTGCATCCATCAGCATCGCCCCGAGCGCGTGCTGGGCGTTGACTTCGCCTTTCTCGGCTGCACTGCGGAAGAGCCTCAGGGCCTGGTCGTGATCCTGTTTCTGCCCATTGCCATTGCGATATGTCACACCGAGGTTGAATTCGCCCAGGGGCTCGCCAGCTTCTGCAGCCTTTCTGAACCATTTCACGCCCTCGACGTCGTCCTGCGCGATCTCTCTTCCGACCATCAGGTCACACCCGAGGTCCACCTGAGCTCTTGGGTGGCCAAGTTCCGCGGCCTTTCGGCGCCATGCGATGCCTTGACCCCTATTGCGGGGCAGCAGGCGCTCGGCCTCGTAGAGATCCCACAGGTTGTGGGCGGCCCGCCACTCATCCTTGGATGCTGCCTTCCATAACCAGTAGAGGGCTTCGCGCTTGTCGGCCCTCACGCCGATGCCGTCGGCATACATCGCGCCAAGGTTTGCCGCTGCCAGAAGGTGCCCCGCTTCGGCGGCGCGTCGCCAGGTTACGGCGGCATCGACGTGGCGCCCGGCGAGGAAGGCTGTCCTGCCGCGTTCGAATTCGGAATCACTGGCGGCATGAGTCTTCGCCGGATCCAGTGCCATGAGTAGCTGGACCATGCGGCAAGCATCTGCCCGCAGGCTCCCAGGCGTCAATAGCCGAAAGGGGCTGCCTATCCCTCGATCTTGATCGTCTCGGCGATCTCGATGCCGAACCCGGAGAGCCCCACGTAGTGCCGGTTGCTTGAGGAAATCAGACGGATCGAGGTCACGTTGAGGTCGCGCAGGATCTGGGCGCCGAGGCCGACATCGCGCCAGGCCTGCTCGCGCTGCTTGGCACTGCCGGATTTCTCGGCCGCCAGCTGCCCGGCCGGCACGCCGGCCGCGCCTTCCTGGAGATAGACCAGGATGCCGCAGCCCTCGCGCTTGAAGATGTCGAAGACGGCGGTCAGCGTCCGGCGATTGCCGAAGACGTCCTCGAGGATGTTCTCGCGATGCAGCCGTACCGGGATGTTTTTGCCGGACGAGACATCGCCGTAGACGATCGCCAGCTGCTCCACCGCATCGAAGGGCGTGACATAGGAAAAGCCGCTGGCCTTGCCGATGGCGGTGGCCACGTCGAACCGCGCCGTCTGCTCCACCAGCCGTTCACGGCGCTGGCGATGCGCGATGAGATCGGCCACCGAGATGATCTTGAATCCGTGTTCGCGCGCGAAGGCCATGACCTGGGGGCCGCGCTTCACCGAGCCGTCGTCGTTGACCAGCTCGCAGATCACGCCCGCGGGATGCAGGCCCGCCAGCCGCACGAGGTCCACCGCGGCCTCGGTATGGCCCGAGCGCATCAGCACGCCGCCGGACTTGGCGACCAGCGGGAAGATATGGCCGGGGCGCACGAAGTCGTCGGCTACCACATTGCTGTTGGCCAGCGCGTGGCAGGTGGCGGCGCGTTCGCGCGCCGAGATGCCGGTGGTAAGTCCCTCCTTGTAGTCGATGGTGACGGTGAAGGCAGTGCCCATCGGCGCATCGTTCAGCGCCACCATGGGATCGAGCTTCAGGCGCTTGGCATCCTCGGCGGTGATCGGGGTGCAGACGATGCCCGACGTATGGCGCACCATGAATGCCATCTGCTCGGGCGTGATCTTGACCGCCGCGGCGATCAGGTCGCCTTCGTTTTCGCGGTCGTCGTCGTCGACCACCACCACCATCTCGCCATTGGCGATGGCCTTGATTGCTTCCTCGACGCTGTC
>JAPLOT010000163.1:6134-12265 GCA_026400595.1 Alphaproteobacteria bacterium
GGGTCCTCTCCAAAATCCTCGGGCCTGACCTTGTTGCCGGTCGCTGCTGCAATCTTCCGGGCCAGCTCCAGCGAGGGCTGGGCCCCGGCCACGAGCTGGGAGACCCGGCCCTGGGTAATGCCCAGCCGCCGGGCCAGTTCGGATTGCGAGGTACCGCTATTAGCGAGCCAGGCACTCAGTTTCATCAAGAATTATTAGCACTACTAATAGCCGAAAGGCAAGTCCTTGCGGCGCATGCGCAGCAGCGATCCCGGCCATAGCCGCCGCCTAGCCGATCGTGCGTTCCAGCGTCTTCAGCCAGTTCTCGTGGGCGATCTTGGAGACAAGGGCATCACCGAAACCATGGATGCGCATCGCGGCCAGCAAAATGGGCAGGCCGGTGGCATCGCCGATCTGGGCCGGCAGGCGGCAGCCGTCGAAATCGGAGCCGAAGCCGACATGATCCTCGCCCGCCAGGCTGATCATGTGATCGAGATGGCGCATCATGCTGTCGAGGCCGTTCTCGCTCATCCACTTGCCATCGGCGCGCAGGAAGCCATTGGCGAAGTTCAGGCCCACCATGCCCTTGCTTTCGCCGATGGCACGCAGCTGATCGTCGGTGAGATTGCGCGAGGAGGCGGACAGCGCATGGGCATTCGAATGCGTTGCGACCAGCGGCGCGCTGCTGATCTCGGCCACATCCCAGAAGCCGCGCGCGTTCAGGTGCGAGAGATCCACCAGAATGCCAAGCTGGTTGCAGCGCCGCACCAGGGCCCTGCCACGCGTGGTCAGGCCTGGCCCGGTATCGGGCGATGACGGGAAGCGGAAGGGCACGCCATGGCCAAAGACGTTGGAGCGGCTCCACACCGGCCCGATGGAGCGCAGGCCCGCCTGGTAGAGAACGTCGAGTGCCTGCAGGTCGCCGTCGATCGGCTCAGCGCCCTCGATGTGAAGGATCGCGGCCACCTGTCCGGCCGCCATGGCGGCACGGACGTCTGCCGTGCTGCGGCACAGCCTGAAGCGGCCTTGCGCGGCCTCTTCCATCCGAAACAGCAGCGATGCCATTTCCATCGTCGCGGCCAGCGCCATGGGCTGGCGCACTTCGCCCGCGAGCGGCGGGTTCACGTCGTCGTCGTCCACCCAGTCCTTGTCTTCGGGGCTGGGCACGAAGATGGCGAAGAATCCGCCTGCAAAGCCGCCACGCTGCATGCGCGGCAGGTCGAGGTGGCCCTTGCCATCGCCTTCGACAAAGTCGCGCAGCGGATCGCCCTCGGTCTTGCTCCACAGCCGCAGCAGCAGGTCATTGTGGCCGTCGAATACCGGAATCATGCGTGGCGACTGGCTCCCTGAACGGATGACGGCCGGAACGCGTTGGACGCCCCGGCCGCCGCTCGTATCGTCTGGCGATGAAGGCCTCAGGCCTTGGCGTGCATCTCGGCGACATAGTCCCAGTTGACCAGGTTGTCGACGAAGGCTTCGAGATATTTCTGCCGCAGGTTGCGGTAGTCGATGTAGTAGCTGTGCTCCCACACGTCGCAGCCGAGGATCGGCGCGGCGCCGTGCATGAGGGGGTTCTCGCCGTTCGGCGTCTTGGTGATGACCAGCTTGCCGTCCTTCACCGAGATCCAGCACCAGCCCGAGCCAAACTGGGTGAGGCCGGCCTGGACGAAATCCGTCCGCATCTTGTCGTAGCCGCCAAGGTCGCTGTCGATCGCAGCGGCGAGCTTGCCCGGGATCTTCTTGCCGCCGCCATTGGGCTTCATCCAGTTCCAGAAATGGATGTGGTTGTAGTGCTGGCCCACGTTGTTGACGAGGCCGGCGATCTTTTCGGCGTAGGCAGTCTTGCAGATCTCCTCGATCGACTTGGAGGCCAGCGGGCTGTCCTTCAGCAGGTTGTTGCCGTTGGTCACATAGGCCATGTGATGCTTGTCGTGGTGATACTCGAGGGTTTCCTTCGACATGTAGGGTCCCAGCGCATCATAAGCATATGGCAGGGCGGGAAGTTCCAGAGCCATCGTCGTTCCTCCTTGAAATGGAAGCCATATCTAGTCGCTGAGGGTTGAAACCGCAAGCAAGGAGGCTATGGTCGGTTCAGAGGTGACCCATGTCGAAACCATCGATCATTCCCGTGAACCCCGCCGCGCCCCTGGAGGACTGGCCGCCCTTCACGGCAGCCGAGATCGCTTCCGGCGCCCGCGCCCAGAAAGGCCTGATGCTGTTCGAGGATAAGGCGCGCGGCCTCTCGGTGGGCGTCTGGGAGATGGAGGCCAATGAAAGCCACTGGATGGACTATCCGGTCAATGAATTCATGACCGTTCTCGACGGCGAGGTGGTGATCGAGGAGGAGGGTCGCAAGGTCTCCGTGAAGGCGGGAGAAAGCTTCATCCTGCCCAAGGGCCTGCGCTGCCGCTGGACCCAGCCCGGACGGGTGCGCAAGATTTTCGTGATCTTCGACGACCCTTCGGGTTTGAGGAACGCCGGTCCGCTGCAAACCCTGAAGATTGATCCGAACGCGAAGCTCGCACCGTCGACGCCACCCTCTGCCGACATGCTTCTCTCGCCGGTTCCAGTCCAGCACACGAAGGATTATTTCGGGGATGCAACGGGTCAGCTCTCGATCGGCGTCTGGGACACGACGGGCTATCGCCGCAAGCTCATCGACTTTCCGCGCCACGAACTCATGCATCTCCTTGAAGGCAGCGTCACCTTCACGGACGATGCCGGCCGCAGCCAGACCTTCGAGGCGGGCGACACCTTCTTCGTGCCGCTGGGCACGCCCAATGCCTGGACCTCGGAGGTTTATCTCCGCAAGATCTTCGTGATCTTCCAGCCCAAGGCCTGAGTTGACGCGTGGACCTTGATCTCATCGCCATCCTCACCGGAGTGGCCTTTGTCGCGGGCTTCGTCGACTCCATTGCCGGAGGCGGCGGTCTTCTGGCATTGCCGGCCCTGCTGGTGGCGGGACTCGACCCGGTCTCGGCGCTGGCCACCAACAAGCTGCAGGGCAGCTTCGGCACCGGCTCCGCGGTGATCGCCTATGCCCGGCAACGCCATATCGACTTCCGGCGCAGCCTGCCGATGGTGGCAACGACATTCATCGGAGCCGTGCTGGGTGTGCTCGCCGTGAAGTTCGCGCCGACATCGCTGCTCTCGGCCATCCTTCCCGTGCTGCTCATCGTCATGGCCATCTATTTCGCGCTGTCGCGCCGCCTGTCAAACGAGGATGCGCGGCCGCGCATGAGCGAGAAGACCTTCGTGCGCAGCGTGGCGCCCGGCTTCGGATTCTATGACGGCATCTTCGGTCCGGGCGCGGGTTCCTTCTATCTGCTCGGTTTCGTCACGTTGCTCGGCTACGGCGTGGTGCGGGCCTCGGCCCACACGCGGCTGCTGAACTTCACCTCGAATATCGCCTCCCTCGTCACCTTCGCGGCCTCGGGAAAGATCATCTGGACACTGGGGCTCGCGATGGGAGCGGGACAATTCCTGGGCGCGCAGCTGGGTTCGCGGCTTGCCATCGCGCATGGCGCGCGGATCATCCGGCCGCTGCTTGTTCTGGTATGCTGCGGCATGGCGCTGCGGCTGCTGCTCGATCCAGCCAATCCGATCACCAACTTCTTCGTGAAGTGAGCCGTGCGACCGGCTCACGCCAGCCGCTTCTCCATGAAGACGCTGTTGGGATCATCCGTCGGGTAATCGCCGAACGCCTCGCGCAGCGCATAGCCCAGCTTGCGGTAGAGGCCGATGGCTTCCGGCTGATGGATGCCGGTCTCGAGCCTTGCGACCGTCATGCCCGCCGCGCGGGCCTCGTCCTCGATCCGGTCCATCAGCCTCTTGGCAAGGCCCAGGCCGCGCGCCTGCGGGCTCACATAGACGCGCTTGATCTCGGCATAGTCCGCATGCAGCCAGCAGCCGCCGCACCCCAGCGTCTGCGCGTCGACGCGGGCGGCGAAGAAGCGCATCTCGGGCCGGCGCAGCGTCTCGATGTCGAGCAGATGATTGCTCTCCGCCGGATAGAGCGGGATCATGTAGGCGTCGAGCGCTTCGATCAGCACACGGACGGATGGATCCGCCGGGTCCGTGAGCGCGATGACGACCTCGCTCACTGGAAGGCCTGGATCCCGGTCTGGGCACGGCCCAGGATCAGGGCATGCACGTCGTGGGTGCCTTCGTAGGTGTTCACCGTCTCAAGGTTCACCATGTGGCGGATGACGTGATACTCTTCCGAGATGCCGTTGCCGCCGTGCATGTCGCGGGCCATGCGCGCGATGTCCAGAGCCTTGCCGCAATTGTTGCGCTTCATCAGCGAAATGGCAGGTGGCGCGATGGTGCCGCGCTCGAGGCCGCGGCCCAGCGCGAGGCAACCTTGCAGGCCCAGCGCGATCTCCGTCTGCATGTCGGCGAGTTTCTTCTGCACCAGCTGGTTGGCGGCCAGCGGCTTGCCGAACTGCTTGCGGTCCAGCGTGTATTGCCGCGCGCGGTGCCAGCAGTCCTCGGCCGCGCCCATCACGCCCCAGGCAATGCCGTAGCGCGCCTTGTTGAGGCAGCCGAAGGGGCCGCCGAGGCCCTTGGCATGCGGCAGCATGGCGTCTTCCGGAACTTCCACGTTGTCCAGCACGATCTCGCCAGTGATCGAGGCGCGAAGGGAGATCTTGCCGTCGATGGTGGGGGTGGAGAAGCCCTTCATGCCGCGTTCCACCACGAAGCCGCGGATGGTGCCGTCCTCGGTCTTGCCCCAGACCACCGCCACGTCGGCGATGGGCGAGTTCGAGATCCACATCTTGGAGCCGTTGAGCACATAGCCGCCCTGGACCTTGGCGGCCCGCGTCTTCATGCCGCCGGGATCGGACCCCGCATCGGGCTCGGTCAGGCCGAAGCAGCCCACCCATTCGCCGGTGGCCAGCTTCGGCAGGTACTTCTGCTTCTGCGCCTCGCTGCCATAGGCCTCGATCGGGTACATCACCAGCGAGTTCTGCACGCTCATGGCCGAACGGTAGCCGGAATCGACCCGCTCCACCTCGCGCGCCACCAGGCCATAGGCCACGTAGCCGAGGCCGGATCCGCCCCATTGCTCGGCGGTCATCACGCCGAGAAAGCCCATCTCGCCCATCTCGGTCATGATGTCGCGGTCGAAGCGCTCGTCGCGGAAGGCCGATTTCACCCGCGGCATCAGCTTGTCCTGGGCGAAATCCCGCGCCGAGTCGCGGATCATCCGTTCCTCGTCGGTCAGCTGGCTTTCGAGGTCGAGGGGGTCTTCCCAGTTGAAATCGGCGGCGGCCATGGACTGCTCCTTGAAAATCGGCCCCTATGAGCAACGCTCCGCGGCGTTTGTCAATTCGTCAGAACGTCGGTCTGGCCTGCATTTAGCGGACAAGTGCCGAGAGCGCCTTGAACTCTGCCGTGCCGGCCTGGCCGAGCAGTTCGAAGACCGCCATTTCCGTGTTGACCACCGAGACCCCGGCCTGCGCCATGCGGGCGAGGGCCAGCGCCGCCGACTCCTGTTTCCGCGACGACATGGCATCCGCCGCCGCGAAGACGCCGAACCCGGCATTGGCAAGGTCTACGCAGCTTTGCAGCACGCAGACATGAGCCTCGACGCCGGCCACGATCACCAGCGGGCGGCCCTGTTCGTGATGGCGGATGAGGTGGACCTTGATCGCTGCATCGCGCCAGCACGAAAAGGCCAGCTTCTCGAAGACGGGCGCAGTGCCAAGCTCGGCCCTGAGACTCGCGACCGTGTGTCCCAGACCCTTCGGATACTGTTCCGAGACGGTTACCGGGATGTCCAGCGCTCTGGCCGCCTTGAGCAGGATCAGGCTGCGGGATTCGACCACTGCCTGGTCTGCCATGGCCGGCAGCAGCCGCTCCTGCATGTCGATGAGCAGGAGGCTCGCCTTGCCGCGCTCAAGCAGCATCGGCGAGACCTGCCACCTTGAGGCCGAAGGCATAGACGAAGGCCACTTCCTTCAGCCGGTCGAAGCGGCCCGAGGCGCCGCCATGACCTGCGCCCATGTTGGTCTTGAGCAGCAGCAGATTGCCATCGGTCTTCAGTTCACGGAGCTTCGCCACCCATTTGGCCGGTTCCCAGTAGGTCACGCGCGGATCGGTGAGGCCGCCGACCGCGAGGATATGCGGATAGGCCTTGGCCTCCACGC
>JAPLOT010000374.1 GCA_026400595.1 Alphaproteobacteria bacterium
GTGGCGAACAGAATGATCGACAGCGCGCAGAGCAGGCCGGAGACGATGTAGCCAAAGCGGCTGAACCGCATGAACTGGAACTTGGTATCGTCCGGAATGAAGCGAATGCCCTTCATGTCATTTATCCCCGCCTCAGAGCGGGACCTCCTTCGGGCGCCTGGTGCTATACCACACGGCGACGATCAGCTGTGTCAGCGTAAAGGCGGTGAACATGGTCGTGATGATGCCGATGGACAGCGTCACCGCGAAGCCGCGGACCGGCCCGGAACCCACCCCAAACAGCACGGCCGCCGCGATGAGCGTCGTCACGTTGGAGTCCACGATCGTGCCAAGGGCCGCCTTGAAACCCGTCTCGAGGGAACTGAGCACTGACCGGCCGTTGCGCCACTCTTCGCGGATGCGCTCGAAAATGAGCACGTTGGAGTCGACCGCCATGCCCATGGTCAGCACGATGCCGGCAATGCCAGGAAGCGTGAGCGTGAAACCGAAGAACGACATCAGGCCCATCAGCATCACGAGGTTGGCGATCAGTGCCAGGTTGGCGAAAACGCCGAAGAGGCCGTAGGCCACGATCATGAACACGAGCACGCCGAGCAGGCCGATCAGCGAGGCGATGAGGCCGGCGCGGATCGAATCGGATCCCAGGCTCGGGCCCACGGTGCGCTCTTCCACGATGGTGAGCTTCGCCGGCAGGGCGCCGGACCGCAGCACGATGGCGAGGTCGGAGGCCTCCTGGGTTGTGAAGTTGCCGGAGATCTGGCCCGCACCGCCGATGATGGGCTCGTTGATGTTGGGCGCACTCACCACCTCGCTGTCGAGGATGATGGCGAAGGGCCGGCCGACATTCTCGGTGGTCAGCTTGGCAAAGCGTTCCGCACCGCGGGTGTTGAAACGAAAGGAGACGACCGGCTGGTTCTGCTGGTCGAAGGCGGGCCTGGCATCGACCAGATCGGCGCCGTCGACAGTCGCCCGGGTCGAGGTCTGGACCCACATCTTCTGATCCGGCGTTTCCTTGACCGTCAGGGAGTCGCATTCCGCGGGCGGGTTCTGGCCCGGCGCTGTTGGCTGAGACTCGCAGACCAGCTGGAACGTCAGCTTCGCGGTACGGCCGATGACGCTCTTGACCTGCTGGGGGTTCTGCACGCCCGGCAATTGCACGACGATGCGATCCTTGCCCTGCTGCTGAATGGTGGGTTCGGCCGTACCCAGAGCGTTGACGCGGCTTTCGATGATCTTCAGCGACTGGCTGATGGCCGACGCGATCTTGGCGTCGATGCCCGCCTGCGAGAAGGTCAGCGAGAACTGCTGGTCGTTCTGGGCAAGGTCCAGGAGATTGGCCTGCACGCCGCTGCCCAGCATGCCCGTCTCGAGCGGCTGCTGCAGCGTGGCCAGCTGGGTCCGGGCCCGTTCCAGATCCTCTGGCTTGGTAATCCTGACACTCACGCCATTGTCGTTGCGGCTGATGCCGCTGTACCCGATCTTCGCCTCGCGCAGCGTGCTGCGGATGTCTCCCACAAGCTGCTGGCTCAGCTTGTCGCGAAGATCCTTCTGGTCGACTTCGAGCAGCACGTTAGATCCGCCCTGGAGGTCGAGTCCAAGAGTGACGGGCCGCAGCCCGTAACCCTTGAGCACGTCCTGCTGTTCCTTGGACAGGAAGTTCGGAACGATGAGGATCAGCGAGACCAACAGGGTGGCGATGATCGACAGCGTCTTCCAGCGCGGAAAATGCAGCATGGCGGCGTTACTTGCTTTCCGCCTTCACCGGTTCGCCCCTGGCACGCACGTCGGCGATTCCCGACCGCAGCACGCGCACCTTCACGTTCTCGCCGATCTCGACCTGCAGCTCGCTGTCGTCGACCACCTTCACGACCTTGCCGATGAGGCCACCCTGGGTGATGACCGTGTCGCCCTTGGCCACCTTCTTGAGCATTTCCTGGTGCTCCTTCAGCTTGCGCTGCTGCGGCCGGATGAGCAGGAAGTAGAAGACAGCCATGATCATGACCAGCGGCAGGATCATGCCGACGAAATCTCCCATGCCGGGTGCTCCGGCGGCCTGGGCATAGGCGGGGGTAATGAACACGGGTGACTCTCCTGAGATGAGGTTGCGGGCTTATATAGCGGTGCTCCCTCTGTTTGCAACCGATGGATTGGTGGCGCTTTACGGCCCTGCCCCGCTCGGATAAGAGCGCGGATCATGACCCAGACCACCGATCCGGACCTGATCCGCCGCATTGCCGAGGCGCTCGAACGCCTGGCGCCTCCCATGCCGCCGCTGCCGGACTTCGGACGCCACGAGGCCTTCGTGTGGCATGCCGGCCGTCAGGCGCTCGACCCGGTGGCGAAAGTCAATCGCGTCGAGATCGGCCTGCTCAGGGGCATCGATCTCACCCGCGACATCCTGCTGGAGAATACCGAGCGCTTCGCCAGGGGCCTGCCTGCCAACAACGCCCTGCTCTGGGGCGCGCGAGGCATGGGCAAGTCGTCGCTGGTCAAGGCCGCCCATCCGGGGCAAGCCGGACTATCGGTTCATCGTGTTCTGCGACGACCTGTCCTTTGACGCCGAAGACACATCCTACAAGTCGCTGAAGGCTGCGCTCGACGGCGGGATCGAGGGACGCCCCTCCAACATGATCTTCTATGCGACGTCGAACCGCCGCCACCTCCTGCCGCGCGACATGATCGAGAACGAGCGGTCGACGGCCATCAACCCGTCCGAGGCCGTGCAGGAAAAGGTGTCCCTGTCCGACCGCTTCGGCCTGTGGCTGGGCTTCCACAATTGCTCACAGGACGAATTCTTCGATATGATCGAAGGTTACGCCCGGCACTTCAAACTCAGGGTGAGCCCGGAGGATCTGCGTGCGGGGGCGGTGGAATGGTACGCCACGCGCGGTAGCCGGTCGGGCCGGGTCGCCTGGCAGTATATCCAGGACCTCGCCGGCCGGCTCGGCCAGGCGATCGACTGAGGTCAGCCGCAGCGGATGATGGTCTTGGGCCAGGGGCTCTGCCCCCGGATGATCCGGTCATAGGCGGCCGGCACATCGGCGATGCCGGACGACAGGTCGAGAAAGGACGCGATGGCGCCAGACAGCTGCGGCAGCAGCGCCAGCGCCTTTGGCAACTCATCGGTAAAGGCATGGCAGCCGGTCAGACTGATTTCGCGCTCCACCAGGATCGTCGGATCGATTTCGAACGCGCCGTGGTAGATGCCCACCATGGCGATGCGCACACCGCCGGGCAGAAGGCCGGGCAGCCCACTGAGTAAAGCCGCCGACCCGGTGGCTTCGATCACGCCGGAAACTGCGGACAGCGCGGCGGCCTCGATGTCCACCACCCTGCCCCCGGTCGCTTCCGCGACCCGGCCTGCGCGCTGCGCATTCCGGTCGGCGATGAGGACGGTCCGGCCCGGCACCTGCGCCAGCAGCAACGCCGAAAGCGCGCCGATCATGCCGCTCCCCGTCACCAGCACCGTGTCCTCAGGCCCGGGCGCAAGCCGTGCCACCGCATGAAGCGCCACTGCCAGCGGCTCGGCCGTCGCGGCCACTTCGGAGGCAAGGCCTTGGTCGTGCTTCATCAGCAGCCGTGCGGGAAGTACGACCTCTTCGGCAAAGCCGCCATCGCAAACCTCGCCGACGAAGCCGAGCTGCGTGC
Source organism: Alphaproteobacteria bacterium (assembly GCA_026400595.1). Classification (GTDB taxonomy): domain Bacteria; phylum Pseudomonadota; class Alphaproteobacteria; order Rhizobiales; family Aestuariivirgaceae; genus Aestuariivirga. The sequence continues at coordinate 3,649 of JAPLOT010000374.1, forward strand.
ACAGATGATGCCGGCCCGCCACGCAGGCCGGGCACGCACCGCACCAGAAGCGCGAGTCCGCCACAACGCGATCGCCCGGCACAAGGCCCTGCACGGCCGCGCCCACCGACACGACTTCACCGGCAAACTCATGTCCCGGCGTGGATGGCGCCCGCGTGATCCAGCGTCCGGTGCGATAGTTGTGAAGATCCGAGCCGCATATTCCTGCGGCCCTGACCGCCATGCGCACCTCGTGCGGCCCGGGTCCATCCGGCGGAGGGATGCGCTCCACCCGGAGATCTCCCTTGCCATGCAGCCTGGCCGCCAGCATGCCTCAGCCAAGCTCGCGTTCGATGCGGTTCCACTCTTCCAGCGTCGCGGCGCGCGGCACCATCACCCACTGGCGATAGGCCGGGCGGCGCTGCAGTGCCTCGAATCATTCCATCAGATGGGGCGCATCCGGCTTCTCGCAGTCGAGGCCAAGATACCGCCACAGGAGGCAGCCCATGACGATCTCGCCGAAGCTGAAGTCGCTACCGGCAAACCAGTCGTGCCGGGAGAGATGATCGTCGGCAATGCGGATGGCGGCTGCGGCCTGCTTTGCAGCCTCCGCAACGGCCGCCGGATTGCGCTTCTCCGGCGGCAGCCGCACCAGGTTGAAGAACATCGTGCTCACATGCGTGGCGAAGCTCGTCTGCTGCCACTCCATCCATTGTTCGGCCATGGCCAGGGCACGATGATCGGAGGGCCGCAGGACGCCGGCGCGATAGCGCGCGGACAGGTAGCGCACGATGGCATTGGACTCGAACATGGTGACGTCACCGTCACGGATCACCGGCACCAGCCCGTTGGGGTTCATGGCAAGGAAGTCGGCATCGCGGTTGCCGCCGAAACTGCCGCCCACCGTTTCGCGGGTGAATGGCACATCCAGCTCGGCCAGCGTCCACAGGACCTTCTGCACATTGACCGAGCTGTGCCGTCCCCAAACCGTGATCATGGCGATCTCCTTGAAGCAAGCAGCATGCGCGCCGCAGACAAAAAAGCAAGAACCCGGATGTGAATCCGGGTTCCGGCCTTGCAGGGGCGTGTCAGGCAGTCAGTTCGAGGCGGTCGTAGATGAAAGGAACTTCATCGGGTCGAGCGCGGTGGCGCCCTTGCGGACTTCGAAGTGGACCTGCGGGCTGGAGACCGATCCGGTCTGGCCGGCCTTGGCAATGACGTCGCCGCGCTTCACCGTGTCACCGCGCTTCACGAAGATTTCCTTGGCATGGGCATAGGCCGTGACATAGCCGCCTTCGTGGCGGATGAGCACAAGATTGCCGTAGCCCTTCAGCTCGTTGCCCGCATAGGCCACCACGCCGCTTTCGGCCGCGCGGATGCTGGTGCCCTCGGGCACCGCAATGTTGATGCCTTCGTTCTTCAGGCCGTTCGGCTTGGAGCCGAAGCCCGAGATGACCTTGCCACGTACGGGCCAGCGCATACCGGAAGCCGCGGCTTCTGCAGCCGGTGGCGCAACCGCCGGGGTTTCGGCCACGCGTTCGGTCTCGGCCTTGGGGACAGTGGTCGCATTGGCGGAGTCCTGGGCGCCTGGAAGCGGTTCCATCTCCGGCGCAGCGGCGGTGGTGCTGGAACCGCTGCTGACGAACTCATCCGAAGCCGGCGCCGACGGCGCCTTCGCCGCGAGGTTGGAGCTTGGCGCGCCCGGGATCCTGATCTTCTGGCCAACCGAGAGCTGGGCCGTCCGGCCAAGGCCGTTGGCTTCTGCGATTGCCGCAGGCGAAACGTTGTAGGCACGCGCCAGGGAATACATGGTCTCGCCGCTCGCCACCACATGGGTGCCGCCGCCGACCTTGACGGCCGCCGGAGCGGCCGGTGTCTCGGCCTGCGCAACCTGCGGAACCACCGCTTCGCCGGCGCCCGGAATGCGGATCACCTGGCCGGTGTGAACGGCATAGGGCGGACGGATGTTGTTGGCCGCAGCCAACTTGGACACGGACATGTTGTTGGCGCGTGCGATGGAATAGAGCGTCATGCCGGGACCGACCGTCACCTTGCTGCCGGGCGGCACGCTTGGCGCATCGACCGCAGCCACCTGCGGAACGGCGGGCTGCTTGTAGGACGGTGCCTTGGCGGTCTGGTTGCCGTAATTGTAGGTTGGCGCGGCCGGCGATGCATTGGTGAGCGGCTTCGAGACGATGGCCTCGTCGGGCTCGGCCGTGGCCATGGTGGCCTTCTTGCCCGGAACGGTGGCGGTGTAGACCGGATCAGTGTCCGAGGGGTTGGAGGCGAAGCGCTCCATCGCATTGGAGCAGGCCGACAGCATCAGCGCGGCGGCGAGAGAAACAAGCAGCTTCGGCGAGGCAACAGCCCTGACGACGCGGGAAGGAGAAACTGACATACGCGCACTCCGCAACAAACCAATAAGGTTAAAAGTGACGCGTTTAGGTTAAGGTTGAGTTAGCGCTGGAAAGATTGCATCTGGAAGATGCGGAATTTGCGTCGTCAATCCTCGACAACGACCAGCGCGCCGATCTGCACGCGGTTGTAGAGGTCGATGACTTCCTCGTTCATCATGCGGATGCAGCCGGAGGACACGGCCTGTCCGATGCTCCAGGGCTGACTCGTGCCATGGATGCGGAACATGGTGTCGCCGATGTAGATGGCCCGCGCGCCCAGCGGATTGTTGGGTCCGCCCGGCATGTAATCCGGCAGATAGCGTCCGCGGCGGGCCTCCCGCGCGATCATGTCCGCGGGCGGGCGCCAGTCCGGCCATTCCGCCTTGCGCGAGACCACGTTGGTGCCGCTCCAGGTGAAGCCTTCCTTGCCCACGCCGACGTGATAGGCGATCGCCTTGCCCTCGGGCAGGACATAGTAAAGCTTGCGCTCACCGGTGCGCACGATGACCGAACCGGGCGGAAGCTGGCTCTGGAACGCGATGGTCTTGCTGCGGAGATCGGCGGGCACCTCGGAATGGCGCGACACGGCCCAGGTGGGCGCACTGCCGTCGTCGATCGCGCCGAAGACCTGGAAGCCCTTGTTTCCAGCAAGTGCGGGCACTGCCGCCTGGAGAGCGGCAGCGGCAAGGCAGGCAATGATCCGGATACGCATCGATACAGTCCACCCAGGCGACAGGTTTACGCCAGGGCGGGAGCATGGTCCAGCCGGGTTAATGTCAGCTAAATCTCCGCGCCTTCGCCATGCGGATCGAGCCGCCGCAGCATCTGTGCCGCGGACAGGCGCGTCACGGGATGTTTCCAGCCGGGCGCGATCTCGGCGATCGGTTTGAGCACGAAAATGCGCGCGGCGATGCCGGGATGGGGGAGCACCGGGCGGCGCGGCCAAGCCCGGATCAGCCCGTGATAGTCAACCAGATCGAGATCGAGACTGCGCGGTCCCCAGCGCTGGATGCGCTTGCGTCCAGCCGAATGTTCAATGGCATGCAGCCGCCGCATCAGGCCCTCGGGCGGCAGATGGGTCTCGATCCGCGCCGCGGCATTGACGAAAGGCGGCTGGTTCAGGCGGCCGAAGGGTGCGGAGGTGAGAAGACGCGACGCCCTGACCAGGCGAAAGCCGCCGGAATCGAGCGTGGCCAGCGCGCGGGCGACCGTCTCTTCGGGACTGCCCCAGGGGCCGCACTGATTGCTGCCGAGTGCGATCAGGATCATGTTTTGGCTTGAGCCGGTAGGAGCGTGAGAATAAGAACCCTCTCATACTGGATTTGGAGATTTGAACCATGAATTTTTATCAGGACGAGCGCGTTGCGCTGTTTATCGATGGCGCCAACCTCTACGCCACTGCCAAGACCCTGGGCTTCGACATCGACTACAAGCGCCTCCTCGGCTTCTTCCGCAAGCGCGCCAGGCTGGTGCGCACCATCTACTACACAGCGCTTCTCGACGATGCCGACTATTCGCCGATCAAGCCGCTGATCGACTGGCTCGATTACAATGGCTACCGCGTGGTGACCAAGCCCGCCAAGGAGTTTACCGATGCCATGGGGCGCCGCAAGGTGAAGGGAAACATGGACATCGAGCTCGCCATCGACGTGATGCAGCTGGCCGACAACCTCGATCACATCGTGCTCTTCTCGGGTGATGGGGATTTCAGGTCGCTGGTTGCCGCGGTTCAGGCCAAGGGCCGGCGTGTCACGGTCGTGTCGACGCTCACCACGCGCCCGCCGATGATCGCCGACGACCTTCGCCGCCAGACCGACCAGTTCATCGATCTGGCAGACCTGCGCGACGAGATCGGGCGCGATCCGGCTGAACGGGAGACCCGCCAGCGCGAGCGGACCCCTGCCCCGGCCGCCGCGAAAGAGAGTTTCGAGGATTTCGCGGATATCTGAACCCGTGACGACCTGCTCGCCCGGCCGTGATTGCCCGCGCTGTGCGCGGCTCGAAGACTATCGCCGGGCGCAGCGGGCGCAGCACCCCGAATGGTTCAACGCGCCGGTACCGTCTTTCGGCGATGCCGGTGCCCAACTGCTGATCGTGGGGCTTGCGCCGGGCGTCCAGGGCGCCAATCGCACCGGGCGCCCCTTCACCGGCGACTATGCCGGTGAGCTGCTCTACGGCACGCTGATCAAGTTTGGTTTTGCAAGGGGCACGTTTCGCGCCGATCCCGGCGACGGGCTTGAACTCGTCAGCACACTGATCACCAACGCCGTGCGCTGCGTTCCTCCGCAGAACAAGCCGACGCCTCTGGAGATCAGGACCTGCAACACGTTTCTGGCAGCGCAGATCGAAGGCCTCTCGGAATTGCGGGTCATCGTGGCGCTGGGCCGCATCGCCCATGATGCCACCCTGACGGCGCTCGGCCATCGCAAGGCGTTGGCGCCCTTCGGTCATGGCGCCGAACACGCGATCGGATCGCTGCGCCTTTTCGACAGCTATCATTGCTCGCGCTACAACACCAATACCGGCGTCCTGACGCCAGCCATGTTCGAGATGGTGTTCGCCAGGGTCCGGGACTATCTAGCCTGACGTCACCAGCGCCTGGCAGATGTCGAGGACAACGATTGCATCCTGCTCCGGTTCAGGCACCGGATAGCGCAGCACGCGGATGATCCCGTCATAGGCCACGATGGTCATGCGCTGCAGATAGTCCACACCCCCGGTCTCGAACATCGGCAACCCCAGGCGGCCGGAGAAGCCCCGCCCCGAGTCCGACAGCAGGCGGAAGGTGAGCGCATTGCGTTTGACGAAATCGCGCTGCCATTCGGTGTCCAGCAGGCTCACCCCGAAGAGCTTCACGCCAAGCCTGCGGAAGTCGCCGTAATTCTTTGAATAAGCAAGGATTTGCGGAGTCGATCCATGGGCGCCGGGGATGTGGTCCCAATGCGGCGGATCGGCGTGGCCGGGCCGTCCCGTATAGGGATAGCAGAAGAGCACCGCAGGCCCCAGGATCTTCGCCGGATTGACCGGACTGCCCGAGGAAGCTTCCAGATCGACATCCGGCAGGCGGCGGCCGACGAGGTGCTGCATGTGAAACATGCTCAACCCTTCTCCCGCATCAGGCGCGCACGTTCGCGGTCCCAGGACCGTTCCTTGATGGCATCGCGCTTGTCATGCAGCTTGCGGCCACGGGCGAGCGCCAGATCGACCTTCACCCGCCCGCGCCGGTTGAAGAACATCTTGAGCGGGATCACGGTCAGGCCCTCGCGCTGCACGCCATTGGCCAGCTTGTCGATCTCGCGCTTGTGGAGCAGTAGCTTGCGCGGGCGCTTGGGCTCGTGGTTGAAGCGGTTGGCCTCGCGATACTCCGGGATGTTGGAGTTGATGAGGAAAAGCTCGCCGCCCTTCATCGCCGCATAGGCCTCGGCCAGGTTTGTATGACCGGTGCGCAGGGATTTGACCTCGGAGCCCTTCAGCTCGACGCCCGCCTCGAAGGTCTGCAGGATTTCGTAGTCGTAGCGCGCCCGGCGGTTGTCCGAGATGACCTTGATGCCCTCTTCCCGGCGCGACGTCTTTGCACCGCCGCTCTTGGAGGACATCTCAGTTCAACAGCCCCGCATGAACCATGGCCTGGCGCACCGCCGTCCGGGTGGACTCGGCTACGGGCACCATCGGCAGACGCGCCTCCGGGGTGCAGTGCCCCAGCAGGCTCACCGCATACTTGACCGGGCCCGGGCTGGTCTCGACGAAGAGCGCGTGATGCAGCGGCATCAGCCGGTCCTGCAACTGCAGCGCCGTGGCGAAGTCACCCTTCAGGGTTGCCTCCTGGAACCGCGCGCAGAGGCGCGGCGCAACATTGGCCGTCACCGAGATGCAGCCGACCCCGCCATGGGCATTGAAGGCAAGCGCAGTGCCGTCCTCGCCCGAGAGCTGGATGAAGTCGGTTCCCGATGCCAGGCGCTGGCGGGATGGCCGCGTCAGGTCGGCCGAGGCGTCCTTGGTGCCGACGATGTTCTCGCAATCATGCGAAAGCCTGGCCAGCGTCTCGACCGAGATGTTGGCCATCGTCCGGCCCGGCACGTTATAGACGAAGATCGGGATATCGACCGCATCGGCAATGGCCTTGAAATGGGCATAGAGGCCTTCTTGCGTCGGCTTGTTGTAATACGGAACGACAACCAGCGCCGCATCGGCCCCGGCCTGCTTGGCGTGGATGGTATACTCGATCGCCTCGGCCGTGCTGTTCGAACCGGTTCCGGCGATGACCGGCACCCGGCCCTTCGCTTCGGCCACACAGATTTCCACCAGGCGCTTGTGTTCCTCGGGCGTGACGGTGGGGCTCTCGCCGGTCGTGCCGACCGGTACAAGCCCAT
>JAPLOT010000408.1 GCA_026400595.1 Alphaproteobacteria bacterium
AGGATCGACGGCGAGACCCGCATGACCGCGGCGCGCGTCGACGGCGACCTCGATCTAACCGGGGCAAGGCTCTCTCGTCCCGATGGCGAGGCGCTGCACCTCAATCGTACGGTGGTGCGCGGCGGCCTGTTTCTGCGCGGCGGCGCGCAGATCAAGGGCGCGCTCGATCTTACCGGTGCATCCGTCGACACCCTGCACGATGACGAAGCATCCTGGCCCGCGCCCGGCGACCTGCTCCTCAACCGCTGTCTCTACAATGCGCTCATCGGCGGACCGATGGATGCGGGACGACGCATCGCCTGGCTCGCGCGCCAGACGCCCGACCGCTGGGGCGAGGAGTTCTGGCCGCAACCCTATGAGCAGCTCGCTTACGTCTTTCGCGACATGGGTCATGACGACGACGCGCAGACGGTTCTGGTCGAGAAGGAGCGCCTCCAGCGCGCAGCCCGCCGGGCCCGCGCCTCCAATCCGCTGTGGCGCCTGTTGCTGACCGTCAAGGACAGCCTGCTCGGCGTGACGCTGGGCTATGGCCGGAAGCCACTGCTGGCATTTGCCTGGCTGTTCTTCTTCTGGGGGCTGGGGGTCGCCGTCTTTGCGGTGGCGCAGGCACAGTCCGCCCTCAAGCCGAACAGCCCGGTGATCCTGCGCTCGCCGGAATGGATCCTGTGCGGCGTGCCGAAGGACGAGAGCCTGACACTTACGGCGGGGCCGGCCATTGGCCGGGCGATGCCAGGGCAGTCCCAGCTCTCCTGCTTCCTCGCCCAGCCGGAAGCGTCGAGCTATCCCGTCTTCAATGCCTGGATGTATTCCCTCGACACGCTGTTTCCCGTCCTCTTGAGTCTCCTTGCGATCGCCGGCTTCTCCGGGCTGGTAAAGTCGCGCTGAGGAACCCACCGGGGCTCAGCATTCCGACAGAAGCACGTCGATATCGGCCGTCGAACGCGTACCGATGTCGGAGCCGTGCTGATCGAGGAATGTCGCCGCGGCCCTGCGTCCCTCGTCACGCAGCAGAGAGACGAAGTCCCATTCCGCATTGAGCTTCGAGGATGCGCCAAGTCCCGAGAGCATTTCGGTCATGATGCGGTGCGTGCGCATGCCGGCCCAGCGGGCGCCTTCTCCCGATCCGGGATCCGCCACCTGCCGCAGCAGGGCGATCATGCGGATTTCCTTCATGAGTGACGCATTGAAGCTGATCTCGTTCAGGCGGTTCAGGATCTCTGCGGCACTGCGCGGCACGTCGGCCCGCTCGCGCGGGTTGATCTGGACCAGGATCGTGTCGCTCGCACTGCTCTCGCGCACCAGCGGCGTGATGGTGGGATTTCCGGCATAGCCGCCGTCCCAATAGGCCTCGCCATCGATCTCCACGGCCTGGAACATGGTGGGCAGGCAGGCCGACGCCAGGAGGACAGCCGCACTTATCTCGGAATTGCGGAAGATGCGCCCGCGGCCCGTCCGCACATTGGTGGCCGTGATGAAGAGCTTGATCGGCGACTGCCGGAGGATCTCGAAGTCGATGCTCTCCTCGAGGATCGGCTTGAGCGGATTGTAACCGAGGGGATTGAGATCGTAAGGCGAAGCCAGCCGGGTCATGAGGTCCATGGCGACATAGCCGGGCGAATGATCGAGCGACCAGCGGCCCATGAGCCGGTCGAGTGGCGTGCGCTGGAAGGGACTGAAGGCCGCGGCCTCGGACACGCGCCGCCAGTAGGAGTCCAGGGCCAGGCGCGCACCTTCCGCGCCGCCGTGCAGCCAGCCCGAGGCGAGAACGGCGGCATTCATGGCGCCCGCAGAGGTCCCGGAAATTGCATCGATCTTCAGCCAGCTCTCCTCGAGCAGCCGATCAAGCACGCCCCAGGTGAAGGCGCCGTGCGAGCCGCCACCCTGCAGCGCCAGATCGATGAGGACGTCGGGCCGGGGCTGTCCGGATCGCTCTGCAGACTGACTTCCACTCATTGGTCACGCGGCCCTGGATCATGCTTTGCGACGATCATTGTTGCAGTGCAACATGAAATGCAAGCCCAATCTGCCGGACCCGCGACAAACGCAATCGGCAGATCGTATGGCGCGGCAAGGTCGAAAGCTTGGGGGATCTCAATTC
>JAPLOT010000313.1 GCA_026400595.1 Alphaproteobacteria bacterium
AATGGGTTCAGCCGGGCGCCTTTCCGCCTTGGCGGCAAGATAGTCGAGCGCGATGCGCTGGGCCACGATCTGGCTATAGATCACCGAAAGCCGGTTCTGTTCGGCGAGGTGGCCGGCGCGGCTCTGCATCAGCTGCAGGAAAAGCCCGGTACCCAGCACGGCGAGGAACAGAACGATGAGGGTGGTAATGAGGCGGCGGAGGTTCCTCTCCGAGATCGCCGGCCGGAGGCGCTCGGGAAACGGGAATGGCAGACGCAGCGATCGCTCCTTGAAAAACAGCTCGCCGATCTGAGTCTTGCCCACAATTCTTCCCCGTCTCGCGCCGCTGCCCGGGAGGGCATCAGGGACTCGGAGCCGCCTCCCCAGACCGCTCCGAATCACCCGCTATTGATTCGAAATCGGCGGGCTTTGTCCAGATGGTAAGCAAAGACTTAAGTCTTGGCGATGCGCGAGACGATTTCGAAGCAATCTGGCGAAAGCGCAGGCTGCGCCAGGATGCGGTCGAGCGCTTCCTGGGCGGCCTGGCGACGCCGGCTTTCGAAGATGCGGAAGCTGCGGAAACCGGTGGCAACCCGCGCCGCAACCTGTGGATTGATGTCATCCAGCGTGATCACGGCATCTGCGACCACGCGATAGCCTTCGCCGTCCGCGGCATTGAATCCCGCGATGTTTCCTGCGGCAAAGGCCGAGATCAGAGCATAGACCCGGTTGGGCGTGCGCCAGTCGAACGCAGGATGGGCCGTCAGCCGCGCGATGCGTGCGGCAGGATCGCCGCCGGCGCTCTGCGCGTTCAGCATGAGCCACTTGTCGACCAGCAGCGGGTCCGCGCCATGGCGGGCAAGGAACCCGTCAAGTGCGGCCTCGCGGGCCGGGCCGGCGACCTGGATCAGGGCTGAAAGGGCGCCGATCTCGGCCGTCATGCTGTCGGCTGCTCCGATCTCGGACTGCGCCAGGCCGGATACCGTCTGAGGGTCAGCCAGCATCAGAAGCTGGAGCACCGCATAATGCAGGCTGCGCCGTGCCGTGCCGGCCGGATCGGGGCGATAGGGCGCGAAGGCCGCCGTGTCCTTCCACAGGTCCATCAGCGTCGGCCACAAGGCCTGGCCCAGATCGCGCCGAATGCCGTCTCGCGCTGCGGCAACAGCGTCCGGATCGACGTCGCGCCCGATCGCCGCGGCAATCTCCGCCTCGCCCGGCAGACTCAGCATGAGGGCCTTGAAGGCCTGGTCGACGGTCGCGTCCTTCAGAACCCTTTCCAGGGCGCCGGCATAGGCTGCGACATCCGCAGGTGCCGGCGACCCGGCAAGGGCAGCAAGGATCAGCGCCTTGCTGCGCATCTGCCCGGCTTCCCAGCGGGTGAAGCTGTCGCGGTCATGGGCCATCTGGAAGATCTGTTCGGCCGGCGTCGCATTGAGGGTGAGCTGTATCGGTGCCGTGAAGCCGCGATTGAGGGACACCACCGGCTTCCGCGGCAGGTTGCGGAAACGGAACACCTGCTTCTGTTCGGTCAGCTCGATCAAGGGCGCATTGAGGGCGCCGGTGCCGTCGAGATCGAGCGGAAGGTCCTCGCCGTCCGGGCCGACAAGGCCGATGCCGAGCGGGATGTGCAGGGGCAACTTGGTCTGCTGTCCGGGTGTCGCTGGCGCGCGCTGTTCAAGCGTGAGCTCGAGGCTGCGGGTGTGCGGATCATGCCGGGCCTCCGCAATCACCTGCGGCGTGCCCGCCTGTTCGTACCAGCGGAAGAACTGCGAGAGATCGCGGCCCGAGGCGTCGGCCATGCAGGCGACGAAGTCTTCCACCGTCGCGGCTTCGCCGTCATGGCGAGCAAAGTAAAGGTCCATGGCCTTGCGGAAGGCCGCAGCGCCGATGAGGGTCTTCATCATGCGGCAGAGTTCGGCACCCTTCTCGTAGACGGTGGGCGTGTAGAAATTGTTGATTTCGATATAAGCGGACGGCCGCACCGGATGGGCGAGCGGTCCGCCGTCCTCGGGAAACTGGCGGGCCCGCAGCGTCTTCACGTCGTTGATCCGCTTCACCGCGCGCGAGCGCAGGTCGGAGGTGAATTCCTGGTCGCGGAAGACGGTGAGACCCTCCTTGAGGCAGAGCTGGAACCAGTCGCGGCAGGTGATGCGATTGCCGGTCCAATTGTGGAAATACTCATGCGCGATGATCGACTCGATGTTCACGTAGTCGGCATCGGTGGCGGTCTCGGGCAAGGCCAGGATGTACTTGTCGTTGAAGACGTTGAGGCCCTTGTTCTCCATCGCGCCCATGTTGAAATGCGGGACGGCCACGATGTTGAAGACATCGAGGTCATATTCGCGGCCGAAGGCTTCTTCGTCCCAGCGCATCGACTCCTTGAGCGACTGCATGGCCCAGGCGCAGCGGTCTTCCTTGCCGCGCTCGACATAGATGCCAAGATCGACCTGGCGGCCCGATGCCGTGACGAAGCGGTCGGTGATGGCGGCAAGATCGCCGGCGACGAGCGCGAAGAGGTAGGTGGGCTTGGGGAAGGGGTCGTCCCAGACGGTAAAATGGCGGCCGTCATCGAGATCGCCGTGCTCGACCGGATTGCCATTCGACAGCAGGACGGGGAAACCTTCCTTTGGCGCCTCGATGCGGACGCGGTAGCGCGCCATCATGTCGGGCCGGTCGAGAAAGTAGGTGATACGGCGGAAGCCCTCGGCCTCGCACTGCGTGCAGTAGATGCCGTTTGACATGTAGAGACCCGACAGCGCGGTATTGGCCTGCGGATTGCAGGTGGTCTCGATCTCGAGAAGGAAGGGCTGTTGCGGAGCGCTGGCGATGGTGAGCGAGCGCGGCGAGATCACATAGGTGTCTGCTGCGAGCGGCATGCCATCCAACAGGATGGCGGACAGCGCGATGGACTCGCCATCGAGGACCAGCGGCGCGCCGGCCTCGGTGCTGGCGGGATTGCGTCGGATGGCGAGCCGGCTGCGCACGCGGGTCGCGACGGGATCCAGGGAAATCTGCAGCTCGACCGTATCGATGCTATAAGGCGAAGGGCGATAGTCCGCGAGCTTCACCGCCTGGGGCGCGGGGGTTGTCATGATCAATCTGTCCCGATGAGTTTTGCCGCATAGACACCATGAGCCGTGCCTTTGTCAAAGAACAGGACGACGCGCCGGAGCACCTGACCGAGCGGCCGGTGAGCGCCAGCCCGAACGTGGTGACAGTGCGGGGACTGCGCCTGATCGACGGCGAGATCGAGGTCTTGCGCCGTTCGCTGGCACAGGCCCAGGCCGATGCCGACAAGGCGGCGATTGCCAGGGCCTCGCGGGACCTCCGCTACTGGATGCAGCGGCGGGCGACCGCGCAGGTCTTTGAGCCGCCGGAGATGCCGGCGCAGGTTGGCTTCGCCACGGCCGCCACCATCCTGCGCGAAGACGGGCGCCGGCAGCGGCTGGCGATCGTGGGCGAGGACGAGGCCAGTCCGGGGGAGGGGCGGATAGCCTATACCTCGCCCATGGCGCGGGCGCTGCTCGGACGGACTTTGGGCGAACTGGTCGAGATCCCCGGCGGTGAAGCCGAAATCGTCGCGCTAGAAGCGATCCGCCCGGAAGGGTGAGAGGTCGATGTTGCTGCGGCTGCCGGTCATGATCTCGGCGATCAGGCGCCCGGTGGTCGGCCCCCAGGTGAGGCCCATGTGTCCGTGTCCGAAGCCGTACCAGACATTCGACGTCGTCTTCGACGGTCCGATGACGGGGAGCGAGTCCGGCGTGCCGGGGCGGCGGCCCATCCAGCGGGTGGTGGCGGCATCGGGCTCGCGCAAGCCTGGCAGCACCATCTTGAAGATCTTCCACAGCGCATCGGCGCGGGCGTAGTTGGGTTCCGCATCGAGACCGGCGAATTCGTCAGTGCCGGCGAGGCGCAGGCCCATTTCCATGGGTGTCGCGGCGCCCGGCGTGCGGGCATAGGTGATGGAGCGCGACAGGGTTACGCCGGAGTTGGGCAGCACCATGTGATAGCCGCGCTCTGCCTCGAGCAGGAACCTCTCGCCGAGCTGGCGTCCGAGCAGATGCGAGTAGGCACCGGCGCAGATCACCAGCTGGTCCAGCACATGACGTCCGCCTGCCTTCAGCTGCAGCGCGGTCGCCTTGCCGCCGTCGCGATCGATGGCGACGACGTCATCGGCGATGATGCGGCCGCCATTGCGGGCCACATCCGCGGCAATGGTCTTGACCACGCGTTCGGGGTTGGTGACGAAGTACCATCCGCCATGAAAGGCGGCGCGATGTACGCCAGGCCCGAGTGCCGGTTCCAGCTCACGTGCCTCGTCGCCCGAGATGGTCTTCATCTCGAAGCCGAAGGACTTCTTGGTCTCGCGCTCTGCGGCTTCGGCCTGGAACTGCTGTTCGGTGTCGTAGACCCGCAGCGTGTCCTGATAACGGATGAGGTCGGCCGCGCCCTTCTCCTTCAGCAGTGTCTCGACATCAGCGACGCAGCGCAGCGCCAGATCGGCACGGGCGGCTGTGATGGCGCGGACGCGGTCCGGCATGGCATTGCGTCCCGCCGCGAGAAACCACGGCAGGGCCTTGGGCAGATAGGACCAGCGGATGGTGAGTGGCCCCAGCGGGTCCATGAGCCAGCCGGGAATCTTCAACAGCACCTTGGGGTGGATGGTCGGCGCGATCTCGGCAAAGGCGATGCCGCCGGCATTGCCGAAGGAGCAGCCCTCGCCGGGCGGAAGTCGGTCGATGACCGTGACCTTGTACCCGCTGCGCTGCAGGAAGGCGGCGGTGGACATGCCGACGATGCCGGCGCCGATGATGGTGGCCGAGGCCTCGCTCACGACAGATGCTCCGTGGTTTTGAAGTAATCGATGCAATGCGCCTCGAAGGCCGAGACCAGGCGGGTTTTGCGCATTTGCCGCAGCGCTGCAAGGGCGATGACGCCACGCTCCACCGTTTCGGAGATGGGG
>JAPLOT010000232.1 GCA_026400595.1 Alphaproteobacteria bacterium
CGATCAGCGACGACAGGATCGTCAGGATCAGGCCGAAGGCCACCGAGATGCGGAAGCCATAGACCAGCCGGGCCACCACATCGCGGCCCTGGTCGTCGGTGCCCAGCCAGTTGAGGTTGCCGAAGGTGCAGTTCGGATCCTCCACCCCGAGGGGATACTTGGCGCAGGCTTCGGCCCGCGTCAGGTTGAAGGCCGGCGGCGAGGGTGCCGGCAGCGGCAGTTCGTTGTTGACGGTGTTGTAGGAGTAGCGGATCGGCGGCCAGATCATCCAGCCATTGGCGGCGATCTCTTCCTGGTTCACCGGGTCACGGAAATCCGTGCGCGCCAGGAAGCCGCCGAACTTGGATTCCGGATAGTCCACGAAGGTCGGGAACAGCAGTTCGCCCTTGTAGGACACCAGCACCGGGCGGTCGTTCACCAGGAAGGGCGCGAAGACGGAGGCAAGGAAGAGGACCATGAAGATCCAGAAGGACCAGTAGCCGCGCCGGTTCTGCTTGAAGAGTTCCCAGCGCCGCTGGTTCAGTCCGGTCAGCTTGAACAGCGCCATGGCCTAGACGTCCCGCCGTTCGAAGTCGATGCGCGGATCGATCCAGGTATACATGAGGTCCGAGACAAGCCCCACGACGAGCCCCACCAGCGTGAAGATGTAGAGCGTGGCGAAGACGATCGGATAGTCGCGGTCGAGCGCGGCCTTGTAGGTGAGATAGCCCAGCCCGTCGAGCGAGAAGACGGTCTCGATGAGCAGCGATCCGGCGAAGAAGGCACCGAGAAAGGCGCCCGGAAAGCCGGAGATCACCAGCAGCATGGCATTGCGGAAGACATGGCCGTAGAGCACCTGGCGCTCGGTCAGGCCCTTGGCCCGCGCCGTGGTGACATACTGCTTGCGGATCTCGTCGAGGAAGGAGTTCTTGGTGAGAAGCGTCATGGTGGCGAAGCCGCCGATGCCCATGGCGATGAGCGGCAGCACCAGATGCCAGGCATAGTCCATCGCCTTGCCGAGGAAGCTCAGCTGCTCGAAGTTGTCGGATGTCAGGCCGCGCAATGGGAACCAGCTGAAATAGCTGCCGCCGGCAAAGACGACGATCAGCATGATGGCGAAGATGAAACTTGGAATGGCATAGCCGATGATGATGACGCCCGAGGTCCAGATGTCGAAGGGCGTTCCGTCCTTCACCGCCTTGCGGATGCCCAGCGGGATCGACACGGCATACTGGATGATGAGCAGCCAAAGGCCCAGCGAGATCGACACCGGCATCTTCTCGACGATCAGGCTCACCACGCTGCGGTCGCGAAAATAGCTCTCGCCGAAATCGAAGGTGAGGTAGTTGCCCATCATCAGCAGGAAGCGCTCGTGAGCCGGCTTGTCGAAACCGAACTGGCGCTCGAGATCCTTGATGAACTCGGGGTCCAGTCCCTGCGCGCCGCGATACTTGAAGGCGGTGACGTCGCCCGCGGCGCCGGGTTGCTGGGTGCTGCCGCCAGCCTCGTTGCCGGTGTTGCCGCTGATGCGGCCGGTCGAGTCCGAATCCGTTCCCTGCATCCGGGCGATCACCTGTTCCACCGGCCCGCCGGGCACGAACTGGATCACCGCAAAGGTCAGCAGCATGATGCCGAGAAGAGTCGGAATCATCAGCAGGATGCGTTTGAGGATATAGGCGCCCATTCCGGCCGTCAGTCCGCTTTCGTGATTCGCGCTGCCTTCTCAGGGTCATACCACCACGTATCGATGATGCCACGGTCGTATTTGGGCTTGGTGGCGGGCCTGCCGAACCTGTCCCAGTGGGCGATCCAGTGGCTGCCCTTGTGCCAGTTGGGCACCCAGAACTGCTCGGCCCGCAGCACACGGTCGAGCGCCCGGCCCGCGACGTTGAGCTCCTCTCGCGTCCTGGCGGCCACGACATTGTCGATCAGCGCGTCGATCTCCGGCGACGCAAGGCCGGAGAGATTGTAGCTGCCCGGCGCGTCGGCGGAGGCGGAACCGAAGAAGACCCGCAATGAGTCGCCCGGCGTCATGCCGCCGGCGAAGCGGCTTGAGATCATGTCGAAGTCGAAGTTCTTCAACCGGTCCTGGTACTGGGCCTCGTCCACGGTGCGGATCGTCGCGTCGACACCCAGCAGCTTCAGGTTCTTGACATAGGGCCCGAGGATGCGTTCGAAGACCGGGCTGTCGATCAGGAATTCGACCGAGAGGGTCTCGCCCTCTGCGTTGCGCCGGAGCGTGCCATCGGCAACCCAGCCCGCCTCGTCGAGCAGCCGCGAGGCCTCCCGCAGCAGCCTCCGGTCCTGGCCCGAGCCGTCGCTCACCGGCGGCAGCACGGCCTCGCCGAAGACCTCGGGCCGCAGCCTGTCGCGCATCGGCGCGAGCAGCGCCAGTTCGTCAGCGGGCGGCGTCCCTTGCGCCTTCAGCGGCGAGAGTTCGAAGAAACTGGCCGTCCGGTCATAGAGCCCGAAGAAGAGATTCGTGTTCGACCATTCGAAGTCGAAGGCGAGATTCAGCGCCTGGCGCACCCGGATGTCCTGGAACTTGTCGCGCCGCAGATTGAAGAAGGAGCCCTGCGCGCCCGAGGGCGTTTCGTCGGGCAGCACCTCCATCAACACGCGCCCGTCGCGCTTGGCGGGAAAGTCATAGGCGGTCGCCCAGTCGCGCGAAGTGTATTCCTCGCGCAGGTCGAGGATGCCGGACTTGAGCGCTTCGAACCCGGCGGCGCGCTCGCGGAAATACTCGAAACGGATCTCGTCGAAGTTCCAGCGCCCGCGGTTCACCGGCAGGTCCTTGGCCCAGTAGTCGGGGCGCCGCCCATAGGCCACATACTGCCCCGGCTTGTAGTCCTTCACCGTGTAGGGGCCGGACCCCAGCGGCGGCGCGAGCGTCGACGTGGTGAAGTCCGCCTTGGCATAGTAGGCCTTGGAGAAGATCGGCAGCTGCGCCACGGTAAGCGGCAGGTCGCGCGTCTTGTCGCCCTTGAAGCGGTAGCGCAGGTCCTGCGGTCCCAGCACCTCGCAGCCTTCGACGTCGCGAATGGTGATCCGGATGCGCTCATGGCCCTGCGTCGACAGCAGCCGGAAACTGTCGCAGACATCCTCGGCAGTCAGTGCGCTGCCATCGGCAAAGCGCGCTTCGGGCCGCAGCCTGAAGGTGACGCTCTTTCCGTCATCCGCCAGATCGGCACTTTCGGCCACCAGTCCGTAGATGGCATCGGGCTCGTCGTTGGCGCGCGCCATCAGCGTGTCGAACATCAGCTCCACGCCCTGGGCCGGATCGCCCTTGAGGATGTAGCCGTTGAAGCTGTCGAAGGTGTCGCCCTGGGCCGGATCGCCCTTGAGGATGTAGCCGTTGAAGCTGTCGAAGGTGTCGCGGGCCACGACCCCGATGAGCGACATCTTCCCGCCCTTCGGTGCATCCGGATTGACGTAGTCGAAGTGCTGGAAATCGGCGGGATACTTGAGGTCGCCGAAAATCGACAGGCCATGCTGGGGCGCCGCCAGGGCCGAGGCGGGCAGCAGCAGGCAGAGGCCGACGGCCGCGAGAAACCGCCTCACTTGGCCGCCACCTTGTCGGCCCGTGCCTCGTCCCACCACCAGACGCTGGGAAATCCGACGCTGTAGGCGGGAAGGGTGTCAGGCCTGCCGAAGCGGTCCCAGCGGGCGGTGCGCTCGTAGTTGATGTACCACATGGGCACCACGTAGTGGTTCCAGATGAGCGCCCGGTCCAGCGCCTTGCAGGCCGTGATGAGGGCGGGCCGGTCGGGCGCGAAGATGATCGCCTCGATCAGCTTGTCGATGGCCGGATCGGCGATGCCCACATAGTTGCGGCTGCCATTGCGTTTTGCCGCCTCCGAGCCCCAGAAATCGCGTTGCTCGTTGCCCGGCGACAGCGACTGGCCCCAGCTGCCGACAATGATGTCGTAGTCGAAGGTCTGCTCCTGGCGCTCGAATTGCGCGCTGTCCACCGTCTTGATGGTGACGCCGATGCCGAGCAGCTCGAGCTGCTGCTGATAGGGCAGGGCGATGCGCTCGAACAAGGGCGAGTCGAGCAGGAAGCTCACGTTGAGATGTTCGCCCTTGTCGTTCTTGAGAAGCGACCTGTTGCCGTCCTGCGTGACCTTCCATCCGGCCTGGTCGAGGAGCTGCGCCGCCGCGCGCAGGTTCTTGCGCCGGTTCTGCGGCGTGTCGTTCACCGGATTGGCATATTCCGTCGTGAACACCTCGGGCGGCAGCTGGTCGCGCAACGGCTCGAGAAGCTTCAGTTCCTCCGGCGAGGGAAGCCCCTTGGCCTCCATTTCGGAGTTGTTGAAGTAACTGCGCGAGCGCTTGTACTGGCCGTAGAAGAGATTGGTGTTCGCCCATTCGAAGTCGAACGCATAGTTCAAGGCCTGGCGGACGCGCACGTCCTGGAACTTCGGCCTGCGGATGTTCATGGCCCAGGACTGCATGCCCTCGACCTGTTTCAGCGTGATCTCTTCCTTGATCACCCGCCCGTCCTTGATCGCCGGAAAGTCATAGCCGGTGGCCCAGCTCTTCGAGGAATTCTCCAGCCGCCAGTCATACTGATCGCCGGCGAAGGCCTCGAGCGCCACATTGGCATCGCGGAAGTAGATGTATTCCATCTCCTCGAAATTGTCCTGGCCGGCATTGACCGGCAGATCCCGGCCCCAGTAGTCGGCGACGCGCTTCATCCTGATCGAGGCACCCGGCTTGATCTCGGTGGCCACATAGGCGCCGGAACCGAGCGGCACTTCCAGCGTCGTCTCCTTGAGGTCGCGCTGCCGGCCCTTGGCATCCTTGCCGGTCCACCAGTGCTTCGGCAGCACCGGCATCTGGCCGCTGATCAGCGGCAGCTCCCGGTTGCCCGTCTCGCTGAACATGAAGGTCACCTCATGTTCGCCGGTCTGCTCGGCCTTGCTGATGTTCTTGTAATAGGCGTTGTAGAAGGGATGCGCCTCGCGCAGCGTCTGCATGCTCCAGATCACGTCCTCGGGCGTCATGGGCTTGCCGTCATGGAAGCGCGCCTCCGGCCGCAGGCGATAGACCACCATCGACCGGTCCTCGGGATGCCACACGGCGCTCGCCACCAGACCATATTCGGTGGAGGCTTCGTCGAGCGAAGAGACGAGCAGGGCGTCGTTGACCACGGCGCTGCCGGGATCGCCCTTGAAGGTATAGGGATTGAGGTTGTCGAAGGATCCGACGATACCGAACCGCACGCGGCCCATCTTGGGCGCTTCCGGATTGACATAGTCAAAGTGCTTGAAGTCCGGCCCATACTTGATGTCGCTGAACAGCGTCAGCGCATGACGGAAGTCACGGTCCTCGGCGTTGGCCAGCTGGATGCCGGCAATCTTGGCCAGCGGCGAAAGGCCGGCGAGTTTCAGCAGCGAACGGCGGCTCAGGGTCATGGGGCTTTGCACTCCGGGCGTGAAGACGGATCGTTTCCCTCACGAACATACGCAAGGGGCCGTGCAAAAGAAAACACCGGCAAGATGATTGCCGGTGTTAAATTTCGATAAGATTTGCGGCCTTTACGGGGCGGGGAAGGGAACCGGCGCGTCCGACAGCGTCGCGAGATAGGCAAGGATGTTGGCCCGGTCCTGCGCCTTCTTGACGCCGCCGAAGGCCATCTTGGTGCCCGGGATCGCCTTTGCCGGGGCCGTCAGGAACGCGTTGAGCGCTTCATAGGTCCAGGGCTCGCCCGACTTGGCGGCCATGGCATCGGAATACTTGAAGCCGGCATGGGCGCCATGCATCGCACCCACAACGCCCCAGAGATTGGGCCCGACCTTGTTCGGACCGCCCTTGGTCACATCGTGACAGGCTGCACAGGCCTTGAAGCCGGCCTGGCCCTTGGCCGGATCGGCTGCTGCCAGAAGCGCGCCCAGCGACTCGGCCGGAGCTTCGGGCTCGGCCTCCGCGGCCTCGCCGCCCGCGGCCGCCTCGCCTTCCGGCACGGCCACGACGAAGCCCGGCTTCTCCGGTTCATGCGGATGATAGATGATCCCGGCCAGTTCGTGCAGGCCGAACACCATGAGCGCGGTGCCGAGCACGGCACCGGCAATCTTGTTGAATTCAAAACTATCCATATGAGGAATCCGAACCCCTGAAGCCCCTGATCGGGCGCGGAAACTAATTGTTTCTCTTGGCAACCGCAATACGATAAAGACCGCTTGACCAATTTGCCGCGCCCTCGGTTAAGCCCATGATCGAAAACCAGAATACCATTGTCGTGATCCCGGCCCGGATGGCCTCTACCCGTCTCCCCGGAAAACCCCTGGCCGATATCCATGGCCTGCCGATGATCCTGCACGTCTGGAAGCGGGCCGTGGAGGCCAATGTCGGCCAGGTGCTGGTCGCGGCGGCCGAGATCGAGATCGCCGAGGCGGTGCGCCAGCATGGCGGCGATGCCATCGTGACCGACCCGGCGCATCCCTCGGGTTCCGATCGGATCGCCGAGGCGCTGCAGCTGCGCGATCCGGAGGGGCGCTTCAGCTTCGTGGTCAACCTCCAGGGCGATCTGCCCACCATCGATCCCCTGTCGGTACAGCGCTGCCTCGCCGGGCTCGTCAACGAGCAGGCCGACATCTCCACCATCGCGGCTCGCATCGAGGATCAGGCGGATGTCGACAATCCCAATATCGTGAAGGCGATCGCGCCGCTGTCGGCGGAACGCGAAGTTGCCTTTGCCCGCGACTTCCTGCGCCAGGTCGGTCCCGATCACCCGCCACCCTATTGGCACCACATCGGCGTCTACGCCTATCGCCGCCCCGTCCTCGAGCGCTTCGTGTCCCTGCCCGTGTCCGAACGCGAGGCCGGCCGCAGGCTCGAGCAGATGCGCGCGCTCGACAATGGCATGCGGATCGTCGTGGTCCGGGTCGATGCGGTGCCGCTGGGCGTCGACACGCCTGCCGAACTCGAATCCGCCCGCAAGATGCTGAGGAAGACCGCATGACTCTCAAAGTCGCCTATCAGGGCGAACCTGGTGCCAACTCCCACATCGCATGCCTGGAGGTCTATCCCGACTGCGAGCCGCTCTCCTGCGGCACCTTCGAGGATGCCTTCCAGGCGGTGAAGGATGGCGAGGCGCAGCTGGCGATGATCCCCATCGACAATTCGGTGGCGGGCCGGGTCGCCGATATCCATCACCTCTTGCCGCGGTCCAATCTCTATATCGTCGGCGAGCATTTCCTGCCCGTGCATCATCAGCTGATGCTGGCGCCCGGCGCCGATCTGTCGACCGTCAGGACCGTGCACAGCCACGTTCATGCCCTCGGCCAGTGCCGCAAGATCATGCGCGAACTCGGCCTCAAGCCAGTTGTCGCCGCCGACACGGCAGGGGCCGCCCGCGAGCTTTCGCAGTCCCTCGATCCCGCCCGCGCGGCCATCGCCACCCGGCTGGCGGCCGAGATCTATGGCCTCAAGGTGGTGCGCGAGGACATCGAGGACGAGGCGCACAACACCACCCGCTTCGTCATCCTCTCGCCCACGCCGCAGGATGCCGAGCAGGAGGATCAGCCGGTGATCACCAGCTTTGTCTTCCGTGTACGGAATGTTCCGGCGGCGCTCTACAAGGCCATGGGCGGCTTCGCCACCAACGGCGTGAACATGACCAAGCTCGAGTCCTATCAGCTCGAAGGCCAGTTCTCGGCGACCCAGTTCTATGCCGACATCGAAGGCCATCCGGCCGATCGCAACGTCCGCCTGGCCCTGGAGGAGCTCGAGTTCTTTTCCAGCTACCTGCGCATTCTTGGCGTCTACAAGGCAGCGCCGCTGCGGGCCGAGATCGCGCGCCGCATGGAGATGCCTCAATCCTCCTGAAGCGCCAGGCGTACCAGTTCATGCGCGATGGCATAGGGATTGGTGGCCCAGAGTCCCTGCGGATGGGTGCGGTCCAGCATCATCAGGGCTTCCGCGCGGTCGAACCAGCGCGCATCCTCCAGCTCCTTGTCGTCCAGGCTGATCCGGTCCGTCAGCGCTTCGCCGATCAGGCCGATCATCAGGCTTGACGGAAAGGGCCAGGGCTGGCTTGCGGCATAGCGGACAGTGCCGACCGTGATGCCCGCCTCTTCCAGCACTTCGCGTCGGGCCGCGTCCTCGATCGTCTCGCCGGGTTCGAGGAAGCCCGCCAGCGCCGAATACATGCCGGCAGTCCATGCCGGCTGACGGCCGAGCAGGATGCGCGAACCGTGGCGCACCACCATGATGATGACGGGGTCCGTCCGCGGAAAATGGTCCATGCCGCAGCTGTCGCAGTGGCGGCGGTAGCCGCCGTCGGCCACGCGGTTTCGCCCGCCGCAGTTGGAGCAGAAACCGCGGCGCTCATGCCACTGGATCAGCGCGTGGGCCTGGGCGGCGATGCCAAGTTCCTCGGCGGGCAGGAGGTTCTCCATGGCGAGGCTGCGCAGGGGCGTGAGGTCTTCGGTCAGCACCGAGTTGCAGGCGAACCAGGGCGCGCCCGCAGCGTCCCGCCCGAGAAAGACGACCAGAGGTGCATCGCCGGCGGGCCGGTCGGTGACGAGATGCCCCCCGGCAGCCAGTGTTCCTTCGCCGTTGATGTGGACCATCTTTGCATCTGGCGCGCGCCGCTGGGCCTCCACCCACGCCGCATCGGAACGCCGGTTGGCGCAACGGTCGAGCCGGTTGCCGATGTAAGCTAGTGCCATTCCGGAAGGGATCCTCGCAAAACAAAATCGCCCGGGCGACTATTCACCCGGACGATGGCATCGGCAATATGCTGCGGTGGTCAGCTGGCGCTGGCGGCACTCTTGGGAGCGTTGCCGGCGGCCTCGCGTTCCTTGAGCATGCCGTCGACGACCACGACGGTACGCTCCAGATCGGCGATGGCATCTTCAAGCTCGACCCGCTGCTTGCGCAGGGCCTCGAGACGTTCGCGCATCTTGGTGGAGGCGATCCGCAGCTGGGTCAGCTGGCCGTCGCGAAGATTGTAGAGATCGAGCATCTCCTTGATCTCTTCCAGCGCGAAGCCGACCTTCTTTCCGCGCAGGATCAGCTGCAGCCGGGCGCGATCGCGGTAGCTGAACAGCCGGGTCCAGCCGCGCCGGGCCGGATGAAGAAGCCCCTTCTGTTCGTAGAAGCGCAGGGTACGGGGGGTGACATCGAACTCCCGGCACAGCTCGGTAATCGAGTAGGTACGGTCGCGGTTGGACCGGTCTCTGGTTTCGCTTGTGGTCATTCTCTGCGTCCTCCAGCGATTCGTGCCGTGATTGGCGTGCTGACAGCCCCTTTACATAGCGTCGTAACGGCAGGTTTTGCAAGTTTGCGACAGAACGTTTCAGCGGGTTTCTGCGGGAGCTCCGGCCCGATGGCGAGGCTGTTGCCGCCTCCCGTCCCTCCGGTTTCGCAAGGAAGGAACAAGTGCTTAACCGAATATTTACCAAACCCGTTAACTTTTGGGCAGGGAAAACCTGCCCGGCCCGCGCGACCAATTCTTCGGATTGCGTGGTGCCAGGGTGGCCAGACGAGAGAAAAGCACAATGAAACCGGGCATCCCGTGGAGCGTGAAGGGCATCGAGCCGGAGGTTCGCGAAGCAGCAAAGCACGCTGCACGAAAGGCCGGACTCACCCTGGGCGAGTGGCTCAACACGGTGATTCTCGACCAATCCGAAGAAGCGGGGGCCGAAAAACCCGCGGAATCCGCCGCTTCGGAAGAATATTTTGGCGATGCCCGCAAGCCGGCGCCGCGGCGCGAGGAGACAACGGTTCGCCTTGAGGATATTGCCCATCAGTTGTCCCGCCTCGCCCAGCGCGAGCGTGAATCCGCAACCATCCTGCCCTATGAGGCGCCACGCGCCGCCCATGAGGACAGCGCCGCGCTCAACCGAATCTTCGAACGCATTGATGGGAACGAGCGTCAGACGGTCGAGGCCTTCACGGCGGTCAACGAGAGACTCTCGGTCCTCGGCCGGCAGATCGCCATGGCGCCGCGGACACCGGCCTTCGAGAAGCCGGAAGATGTACCTGGCTTCTCCGCCCTCGAGACGGCCATTCGCAACGTCGTCGAGCATCTGGAACTGAGCGACAAGCGGACGCGCGAGAGCCTGCGGACAATGCAGGATCGCCTGGCCGAGATGTCCCAGCGCGCCATCCATACGGATGCCGAGGAGGTGCTGCGGACCGCGCCGGCCTTTACGGCGCTGGAGGCCCGCATGTCGGGCCTGGTCGAGCGCCTCGAGCGGTCGGAGGCCCAGCAGCAGGCCTTGCCGGACGTGGTTCGCGCCGAGCTCAATCAATTGGCCGATCGCATCGAGGCCGTGCGCAGTGCGGCCGCGGACGAAACCGAAAGAGTTCAGACGGCAGCGGTGATCGCCGCCCAGAATGAGCTGCGCGACATCGAAGGCCGCATTCTCGGTCTGCTGAAGGAAGCGCAGGCCACGCTGGTGAGCCAGTCCGCCACGGCCGCCGATCTGCAGCAACTGCGCGACGAGATCGGTTCGATCAATCGGCACATCGACGCGTTCGGCACCGGCCTGGCGAGCGATGACGACCTCAACGCATTGCGCGTGGCGATGGAGCAGCTCTCTGCCCGGGTGGCGCAGGGCCCGGACATGCGGCCCCTGGCCGACATGGACCGTCGGCTTGCCGAACTGACCTTGCAGCTTGAAAGCGCCGGCCAGGACGATGGCCATCAGCCGCAGTTCGCCGAACTGGAACGCCGCATCGCAGACCTCGACGACCGGCTCGGCGAGGCCATGCGCCTGAATGGCGACAGCAAGGCGGTTGGCCACCTGGAACAGCAGATCGCCGAGATCGGCGAGCGGCTCGGCCGGACTGAGCAGCAGCTGGGCACCATCGAGACCATCGAACAGGCGGTCCATCAGCTCTATCAGGGCCTCGAGGAAAATCGCGCCTTCGCCAGCCAGATGGCGGAAGATGCGGCCAATCGGGCGGCGGATCGCGTGATGGCGGCAGCGCGCGCCCAGATGGGCGAGCCCTCGCAGGAACTTCAGGCGCTGCGCGACGGGCTTGCCGCCGTGCGCGACAGTGCCGCCAATGCCGATCAGCGCAATCAGGAGACGCTCGTCGCCGTCCACGAGACGCTGGAGCAGATCGTCGAGAAGCTGGCCGAGCTTGAAACCTCGGCGGCCGGCCACCAGGTGGCCGCGAGCCTGGCGCAGCAGGTGGCGCCGGCCTGGACGCCGCCGCCGGTCATGCCGCCCGTCGCGGCTGGCCCCGGCGAGGTGAAGCCCGCTTCGCCCTTCTTCGATCCCTCGGGCGCCTTCTTCGATCCGGCACCGGCTGCGCAGGCCGCGCCGCTGGCTGCGCCGGAGCCCGAACTTCCGGCGCCCGCAGCAGCTCCCGGACGGGAAGCGCCCGCCGCAATGGTCGAACCCATCCTCCCGGAGACGGCGGCGGCCG
>JAPLOT010000481.1 GCA_026400595.1 Alphaproteobacteria bacterium
AGCAGCGGCACCATCCGCGGCAGCAGTGCGGCGGTAAAGTTTACCGGCAGCGGCAACAGCTTGTCGCTGCTCAAGGGAAACATCGTTGAAGGGATGCTCGTCATGGGCAGCGGCAACAGCCTGTCGCTGGTCCGCGGGGTGAATGCCGCCTACAGCTACTCGGGCGATCCAGCGGTGCGCAGCAGCGGCAGCGGGCCGCTGGCCGATACCGGCAGCGTGGTCGTCACGCTCGATCGCAGCGGTTTCTCCGCGCCCGAAGACATGATGGACGATCTTGCCCGCATCGTCGCGGACCGGGTTGACGCACGGCTCCTGTCGCTGCGGACCGAAGATGGAGGACCGGGAACGGGCCCGTGGCTACAGGCCCTTGGCAGCAGACGTGCGCAGCAGAGCTTTGACCTGCTGACAGGCGGCGGCATGGCCGGAGCGGATCATGAAGTCGGAGCAGGGCATGCGGGCGGGTTCGCCGGACTTGCGCGCGGGCAGGACCACTTCGAGAGCGGCAGCGAAGAACTGACCTCCACCAGCTACTTTGGCGGCCTGTACGGGGACTATACCTTCTCGCGGATCGTCCTGAATGCTGCCGTGACCGGTGGTTTCTCGACCTTCGATGGCAGCCGCGACATCTACACGGAACACTGGGCCTCGATCGACCTCGATGTCGACAGCCGCATGGTCCATCTGCTGGATATGCGGGGCCAGATGGCGTGGCTCGGAACCTTTGCCACAGGCGGACTGGGGCAGCTTGATGTGACACTGCGGGCCGGTGGCGACCTTACGGTGTCCCGCGGCGGCGATGTTCAGATCGATCTCGCCAGCGCCGTGATGGATTTCGCTGCGGGAGACGATGGCCTAGAGGCACGCGGATTCGTGGGCTTCGACATCGGCCTCAAGCCCGGACTCGACACGACAGTCTCGCTGTCCGGCACTCTGGGCGTGGATCGCTCTGGTGTCCTGAGCATGGATGCTGGGCTGCGCGTTGCACGCCCTCTGTGACGCCGGGAGCGCCAGGATCCTGCGAAGCATCGGTAAGTGTTGGCAGAAATGCAACCAAAAGATGTATAAACGTTATAAAAAATACGTAGACTTGCAGTCTGTTTTGAAATATACAATCAAAAGTAGAAACAAAGATTTTGAGTCGCGGGAGAATTGAATGCGTGGTCGTGGGGTTCGTCCCTCAGATCCTGTCCGGAGCGGGCGACACACTCACCGTCGAAACGGGAGGGGCAATCGAGGTTGTCACGGACACCGCCGTGTCCGCCACGGGTTCGGGCGTGACCATCACGAATGCCGGGAAGATCTGGGGAGCCGGGGCCGCAGTCGAATTGGGTGACGGGAACACGCTCTACAACAGCGGAACGATGACCGGAGAGTCTGTTTCTGGCATTTCGGTTGGAGCGGCAAACTCCGTCACGAACTCTGGAACCATCGCCAATGACTTCGGTGCTGTGTTGGTCACTGGTACGGGCAACGAGATTGACAACTCCGGAGCATTGCTCGGCGGCGAGGCCGGGATCTCGCTCGATGCAGGAAACAACACCATCACCAACAGCGGACTGATCGAGGGCGGCCAATTTGGCATCAAGGCATCACTGTTGGGTTCTGGCAACACGATCATCAACAGCAGCTCGGGTCAGATTGTTGGTGGAACCATGGGCATCGTTCTCTATGGGTCCGGCAACGAAGTCATCAATGCTGGCTACGTCTACGGCGACTATGCGGCAATCGGCTCCTCATACAGCGGCAACACGATCACCAACAGCGGCACAGTCGAAGCGGCATACATCGGCGTGCTGCTCAAAGATGACAGTACACTGGTCAACAGCGGTGACATCAACGGTGTGTACGGCGGAGTGCTGGCGGTCGTGGACGGCAATGTCATCGAGAACGCGGGCATAATCACGGGCGGTAGGGATGGCGTGGTGTTGCTGGGCAACGAGAACTCACTTCTGAACTCGGGCTTCATCCAGGGCAACACGGCCACCGGTTGGGGTGTCTATGTGACGGGCACCGAAAATCAGATCACCAACAGCGGGACGATTGACGGCTTCTACGGGATCGGCCTCTACAGCAACGGCAACACGGTCACCAACAGCGGCACGATCAGCGGTCAGTTTGTCGGCATTGACGCCGGGACTGGCAATGGCAACACGCTTCTCAACACCGGTCTCGTCTCCAGCCTGAATGACGGAATTCGCGTCTGCGGCTCCAATCAGGTGACGAATAGCGGCACAGTCTCTGCCAGCGGAACCGGCATCCGTGGCTGCGATGGCGAAACGATCACCAACGCAGGCACGATCACGGCTGGCACCTACGGCATTCGTCTTCTGGGAGACGGGAACGCTGCGGTGAACACGGGAGAGATTGTTGGTGGGACCGTCGGCATCGAAGCGATGGGTGACGACAACGTCATCGAGAACAGCGGCACATTGAGCGGGACGACCTTTGCCGTCTCCTTCCAGGGAAGCGGCAATTCGCTCGAACTTCTGAACGGCAGCATTGTCGAGGGGACGCTTGCCATGGGGACCGGCAACTCGGTCGCCTTCGACGAAGGAATGACGGCGGTCATGGCCTATACCGGGACGCCCACGGCCACAGCTGCCAGTGGCTTCCTGATCGATACGGGTTCCGAGCTCGTGACACTCGATACGACTGGGTTCTCGGCGGAAGATGACCAGCTCAACGATCTGACCCGCGCCATCAACGACACGATTGATCAACGGCTCGTGGCCAGCCGGCGGCCGGGTGGTGACTATGCGCAGGTCTCTGGCGGCATGCAGGTGCGGCCCGTTGCGGATGCGGGTCGCGGCGATGATGGTGCCTTCTGGATGGCAGGATTCGGCAGCTACCAGACTCAGGATGCCGATGGTCAGGGCATGGGCTGGGACGCGCTCCTGGGCGGTGGCACGCTTGGCTTCGACCAGTCGGTCAGCGACAAGCTGCGTCTCGGTGGCCTGGTGGGCTTCGCTGCCAGCCGCTTCTCATCCGACGGCTCCGAGAAGATCACCACCAACAGCTACTTCCTCGGTGGCTATGCGGGCTACGACATGGGCAGGATCTTCGTGGATGCGAC
>JAPLOT010000281.1 GCA_026400595.1 Alphaproteobacteria bacterium
GCCGCCGAGGAATGCCTGCGCATTCTCGATGAAACGCCTGCACTCGAAACACTCGCGACCTATGGCGAAATGCTGAAGACAGGCATCACGAAGATTCTCGATGCCCGCGGCATCGTCCACTCCTATACCGGCCATTCTTCCATGTTCGGCCTCTTCTTCGCAGAACGTCCGCCCAGCCATTATCGCGAATGGAAGAAATCGGACTATTCCTTCTACGATCAGATGGCCTACTACCTTCATGACCTCGGCGTCATCTGCGAGCCCGACTCGCGCGAGCCCTGGTTCATGTGCGAGGCGCATGGTCTTGACACCGCTTGCCTCGCCGATACCCTGAAGGCGGTGGAAACGGCCGTGGACCTCACGCTCGAAGACATGTCGGCGGAAGCGAAGCGCGCATGAACTACGATGCGGTGATCGTCGGCGCCGGCCACAACGGGCTCGTTGCAGCTTGCTATCTTGCGCGCTCGGGTCTCAAGGTCTGCGTGGTGGAGAAGAACGACTGGGTCGGCGGTGCGGCCGTCTCGCGCGAGCTCTTTCCGGGCTTTACCTATTCGAATTGCTCCTATGTGAGCAGCCTGTTCCGGCCCGAGATCATGCGCGATCTCGAGCTGTCCAGGTATGGCCTTCAGATTCTTCCCTATGAAGGCGGCGCCATTTTCATGGAAGGCGGCGGTTATCTCGGCATGTTCCGCGATCACGACGCCAATCGCCGCGAATTCACCCGTCACAGTCCACGCGATGCCGAAGCCTACGATCGCTATGCCCGCGACGTGCTGCGCCACTGCCGCTTCATCCGGCCGATGCTGATGCGTACGCCGCCGGACCCGTCATCCTTCCGCCCGCGCGACGTGGCGGAACTCGCCTGGCTCGGCAAGCAGATGTTCGGCCTCTCCGAGAGGGCCATGTACGACATGATCCGCTTCTGGACCATGTCGATCTCCGACTTCCTCGACGAATACTTCGAGAACAAGGTGATCAAGGCCTACCAGGCTGTCGCCTCCATCATCGGAACGGCGCTCGGCCCGATGTCGCCCGGCACCGCCTACGTGCTGCTGCATCATGCCATGGGCGATGTCGACGGCAATGTCGGCGCCTGGGGCTTCGCGCGTGGCGGCATGGGCTCGATCACCAAGGCGCTCACCGCCTCGTTCAAGGCCGCCGGCGGCGAGGTCCGCACCGGCAGCGGCGTCGACCGGATCCTGGTGAAGAATGGCCGCGCGGTCGGCGTGGTCCTCGCGAATGGCGACGAGGTGCACGGCAAGTGCGTCGTGTCCAACATGGACGTGAAGCGCACCTTCCTGAAGCATGTCGACGAGAAGGACCTTCCGGGCGACTTCGTGAAGCGCGTGAAGAACTTCAAGATCCGCGGCTCTTCCGGCAAGCTCAACATCGCGCTGGACCGCGCACCGAAGTTCACAGCCCTCCCCGAGGGCGCGCCCAACATGAAGGGCGACATGCACTTCACCGATTCGATCGAGAAGATGGAGCGTGCCTATGACGACTGGAAGGCCGGCCACTACAGCCGCGATCCGTTCCAGGACATGATGATCCCGACCATGATCGATCCCACCATGACGCCGCCCGGCAAGCACTTCATGTCCTGCTTCGTGCAATATGCGCCGCCCAGGATCGAGGGACGCGACTGGAGCGATGCCGACCGCGACGCCTTCGGCAAGACCTGCATCGACCAGATCGAGGCCTATGCGCCGGGCTTCAGGGACTCGATCCTGCATGTCGAGATCCGCACACCGCGCGAGCTCGAAGCGGAAGTGGGATTGACCGAAGGCAACATCTTTCAGGGCGAGCTCACCTTCGACCAGCTGCTCTTCAACCGGCCTGTCCCTGGATATGCACAGTACAGAAGCCCCATCAAGGATCTCTGGATTTGTGGGTCGTCCACCCACCCCGGCGGCGGCGTCATGGGCGCCCCCGGCCGTAACGCCGCCGCCGAAATCCTCCGCGAGCTGAAGGTTCCCGCGAAAGCCATGAGTGATGCCTATGCCGTCCTTTGATACGATCGTCATCGGCGGCGGCACCAACGGTCTGGCCTGTGCCGCGAAGCTGCAGTCGACCGGCCGCAAGGTGCTGGTGCTGGAAGCCCGGCCCGAGGCCGGCGGTGCGGCAGTCGGGAGCGAATTCGCACCCGGATATCGCAGCCCGGGCCTTGCCCACCTTCTCTATCTCCTTGACCCGCGCGTCGAGAAGGGCATGGCCCTGGCGCAGCATGGCTTTGCCTATGCCGGCCCTGCACTGACCTCGACGGCCGTGTCGGCCACGGGCGATCATCTCCTGCTGGACAAGGCCTATGGCGCGACGGTCACCGGCAATCTTGCCGCCGCCGATCGCGACGCCTGGAGCAGGCTTCGCGCCCAGCTTCTTGGTTTCGCCGCCATCCTGGCGCCATTCAAGACCATCACGCCGCCGCGCATCGCCAAGTCCGCCGGCAACGACTACCTCAAGCTCGCGAAACTCGGCCTTGCGGCCCGCATGCTGGGCAAGGACCAGTTCCGCGAACTGCTTCGCATGCTGCTGATCAACGTGCATGACGTGCTCAACGACGACCTGGCCGATGCCCGCCTGAAAGGCCTCGTCGCCTTCGACACCACGCTCGGCTCCTGGCTGGGGCCGCGCTCCCCCAATTCCCTGATCCTGCTGCTCAACCGCCTGGCCGGTCAGGCCGCGGGAGAGGCGGCCGCGGTCGCCTTCCCGCGTGGTGGCATGGGCGCTCTGTCAGCCGCGATGGGCAAGGCGGCCGCGGCATGCGGCGTCACAGTCCGCACCGATGCCCGCGCGGCAGCGCTCATCATCGAGAACGACAGGGTGCTGGGCGTCATCCTTGAAGGCGGCGAGGAGATCCGCGCCGCCACCGTGGTCTCAGCCATCAGTCCCAAGACCACATTTCTCCAGCTTGCCGGGCCGCGCCACCTCGACGCCGGCTTCGTCAAGCGCATCCGCGATCAGAAGTCGCGCGGTGCCGCTGCCAAGCTGCATCTTGCGCTCAAGGGCAAGCCTGATTTCCGCGGTGCCGATCTCACCTCGCGCCTGGTCATTGCGCCCTCCGAAGTTGCGGTGGAAAGCGCCTTCAATCCGGTGAAGTACAATGAAGTGCCGACGCGTCCCGTGATGGAGGTGATCATTCCGTCCGCGCATGAGCAGGGTTACGCTCCCGGCGGCCACCATGTGCTGTCGGCCATCGTGCAATACGCGCCCCATGCGCCGAAGGCGGGTCACGAAAGGGCCCGCGCCGACATGCTCGAAAACACGCTTGCCGTTCTTGAGGATCATGCGCCCGGCCTGCGTAAGATGATCGTGAGCGCCGAGATGCTGATGCCCTATGACATCGAATCCCGCTTCGGCATGGTCGGCGGCAATTGGCATCATGGCGAACTCGCGGTAGAGCAGATGCTCTTCCTGCGCCCGCTGCCCGGGATCGCCCAGTATGCCACGCCGCTGCCCGGCCTGTGGCTGGCCAGTGCGGGATGTCATCCCGGCGGAGGCATATCCGGTGCCGCCGGCTGGAATGCCGCCGAAGCCATCATCAAGGGGGTCCGGTCATGAGCGCCGATGCGCGGCTTCACTTCAAGTCGCCGCTGAAGAAGACGCCCTTTCATCCGCGCACCGCGGCCCACAACGTGATGAATCACTGGGGCCCATGGGGCGGCTACACGACGGCCCTTGTCTTCGAGGATGAGGCGATGGAATACACCGCCATCCGCAATGCAGCCTCGGTCTATGACCTGTGTCCGATGGTCAAGTACCGCATCAAGGGGCCGGACGCGGCGGCTTACCTCAACCGGCTGACGGTCCGCAATGCGGGCAAGCTGTCGGTTGGTGGCGTGCACTACACCATCTGGTGCGACGACGACGGCAAGATCATCGACGACGGCACGCTCTTCCGGCTCGCCGGGGATGAATACCGCATCTGTTGCCAGGAGCGCCACCTGCCCTGGTTGCTCGACAGCGCGGTGGGATTCGATGTCGAGGTCGCCGAGGTGACCGAGGAGATAGCCGCCCTCTCCTTGCAGG
The DNA here is from genome assembly GCA_026400595.1 of Alphaproteobacteria bacterium. GTDB lineage: Bacteria > Pseudomonadota > Alphaproteobacteria > Rhizobiales > Aestuariivirgaceae > Aestuariivirga. The sequence goes on from JAPLOT010000281.1 coordinate 4,027, forward strand.
GCCCCTGCACGGCCGCGGTGCTGCAGGCGGCGGGCTTCGACGTCTCGGGGTTGAAGCCCTTCCGGATGGCGTCCTTCCCTTTCGACGGCGGAACCCTCACCATTTCGCGCACCGGCTTCACCGGCGACCTCGGCTATGAGCTGTGGACCACGCCAAAGCATGCGCTGGCCCTGTGGGATCATCTCTTCGAAGCCGGCCGTCTCTTCGGCATCCGCCCGATCGGTTCGAATGCGCTCAATACGGCGCGCATCGAGGCGGGCTTCATCATCACCAATCTCGACTTCGTGCCGTCGCATCAGGCAGTGCGCGAAGACCGCGTGCGCTCGCCCTTCGAGATGGGGCTGGAGTGGCTCATCGACTGGGACAAGGGCCACTTCACTGGTCGCCGCGCACTGATCGCGGAGCGCGATGGCGGCACCTCCAAATGGGCGCTCGTCGGCCTCGATATCGCAGGCAATGTTTCGGCCCAGGGCTCGCTCCTCTATCACGACAAGAAGCAAGAGGCGGGCTTCATCACCGCCGCAGCCTGGTCGCCCACGCTCAAGCGCAACATCGCCCTGGCCCAGGTCGAGCGCCGTCACATGAAGGTGGAGAACCTGTGGGTCGAGATCTACGCGCTACGCGAGCTTCAATACGTGAAGCTCATGCTGCCGGTGAAGCAGGCCGAACGGCCCTTCTTCTTC
>JAPLOT010000002.1 GCA_026400595.1 Alphaproteobacteria bacterium
GTCAGCGACGCAGCTAGAAGTTCTGATATTGAAAGCTTACAAATGCGCCCGGAGTTACCGCTCTGGGTGTTTTTCTTTTGAAGTGTACGGGTAGTCGTCTCACAGCCGTGAGAGTGATCAGTACACAGAGCAATAGCTCCGCAACAATGCGTGGCACTTCGCTTCTCTACGATCGGGGCTGCAACCATGAGTGTGTTTTTCTAGTGCAATGCTTACCAATTTGCGTGTCGAACTTTTGATGAAGACCTTTAATGCATTGAAATCACGGGTCCTTCCTTGCACGCTTTGATTGCGGGGGCGCTCAGCGCAGGCTTTCGCTAGCGACAGGTTTCCAGTTTGGGTTTCCAGTTTCCAGTTTCCACCCACATGCGGGGCGCCTGAAGATTAGCGGGAACGTCAAGAAAAGCACGAAGAATGGGCGTTTTCTCGAGTTAATCGGCTCGGTACTGTGTGCTGCCGAGGGTGGAAACCAGGTGGAAACCTGGGGTTCTTTTCGACCAGCAGGTTTCCACCCAGGTTTCCACTCACAGGTTTCCACCTGGTTTCCATCGACATGGCCTGAGCTGCGCCGCCGCAGCTCGCAATTTCACAACTCGCCGTCCATTCCGAGGTCCCGATGATCCCCGAGAACTACGCCCTCGAACGCGTGGATGTGTCAGCGCTATCCGCGTTTGCCGGAAATCCACGCACGCACGCTGAAAGTCAGATCGACCAGATCGCCGCTAGTATCCGCGAGTTCGGCTGGACCAATCCGATCCTGGTCGATGCGGAGGGTACGATCATTGCCGGGCACGGCCGACTGGAAGCTGCGAAGCGCCTGCAGTTGCGAGAGGTCCCGGTCATTCGCCTGCGGCACCTGTCAGCGGCACAGCGCAAGGCGTTGGTCATCGCCGACAACCAACTGGCGCTCAATGCCGGCTGGGACGAGGTTGCACTGTCAAACCTCATCCGAGACCTCGATGCCGAAAGCTTCGAGCTCGATGTTCTTGGTTTCCTGTCGCAGGACCTGGAGCGCTATCTCGCCGGGATCGACGCCGATACCGCCGCGGAAACTGACGAAGGCGCCATCCCCGAAGTGCCGGTTGAACCGGTGTCAAAGCCAGGCGACTTGTGGATCCTGGGTACTCACCGACTGCTCTGCGGGGACGCCACGGTGCTATCGGATGTCGAGCGTCTGATGGACGGCCAGCTGGCCGACATGGTCTTTTCGGATCCGCCCTACAACGTGGACTACGGCAACGGTGCCAAGGACAAGTTGAACGGGAAAGACCGTCGTATCCTCAATGATGCCCTCGGCGACGGATTCTACCAGTTCCTATACGATGCCTGCGTCAACATGCTGACAGTGACCAAAGGCGCCTGTTACATCTGCATGAGTTCCTCCGAGCTCCACACGCTCCAGAAAGCCTTCACCGACGCCGGCGGCAAGTGGTCGACCTTTGTCATCTGGGCCAAGAACACCTTCACCCTCGGTCGTGCCGACTACCAGCGCCAGTACGAGCCGATCCTCTATGGCTGGAAGCAGGGCACCGATCACTTCTGGTGCGGCGCCCGCGACCAAGGCGACGTCTGGTTCGTCGACAAGCCGCGCGTGAATGACCTGCACCCCACCATGAAGCCGGTGGAACTGGTCGCGCGCGCCATCCGGAACAGCAGCAAGAGCCGGGATATCGTGCTGGACCTGTTCGGGGGCTCGGGCACTACGCTGATTGCTGCCGAACGCACCGGCCGATCAGCCCGACTAATGGAGTTGGATCCGAGGTACGTCGATGTCATCGTCGAGCGTTGGCAG
>JAPLOT010000428.1 GCA_026400595.1 Alphaproteobacteria bacterium
TGGACAAGATCGTCGGCAAGGTTGTTGGCTGGGATTGCTGCGCCGAGGGCATCCGCGTGGCATTGTTCTTCGGCTCTGACGGTGCGGGGCTGCTCGTCGACTTCGTCGGCGACCCGCTGCGTGCCGAGGAGTTGCCGCGGCTGGCCGCGGCCCTCGGGAAGAACCTGCGGCTCGCGCGCGCCGACGCGGCGATCCGCCCGGCTTGGCGGCAGGTCTGGACGAACGAGATGGAGTAGGCGTACAACCCTCCCCGGGTGCCGTCAGAAGCGCCCGGCCAATACACACGTAAATGTGTTTGCGTGCTTCGCACCAGAACGGCCAAAACTCTGGCATAATGCCCATCGCAAGCGGGCATGGCATCTGATACTGCGCAAGAATGCGACGGAGCCCTGACGAGGGTTGGGAACCATCAGCGTGACGAAACCCCCGCATGCAAGAGGCTACTCCGCCTCATCCTCATCAAGGGTCAGTTTCCCGCTGTACCTCCACGCATTGTCAACACACTCCACGTGCTTATCCAGATGCTCGTACAGAGCTTTCGCGGCAACTCGCGTTGCCGCAGTGTTGGGGTCTATTCGCTGTTGACTATTAGGCACCTCGGGTGCATTAGCCACACAGCCCTGGTCCTCCAGGCAGCTGACGCAGTCCCTTATGTTCTTGGCTACTCGCCGGGCTGCATCTGTGTCCATGCCACGCTGCCCAGACGGCCGCTTTGTAGCCGCGATGAGATACTGGCATGCTTGGATAGCAGCGTTAGGCACGCTGGGATATTGGCTCAATCGCCCAGCTATTGCTTTGGCCACATCGTCAAGATCAGAATTCTCTTCCGCAAGACCCTTCAATTGCGACGTCATCGCCTTATACGCCTCAAGCACCTTCTTCACCTGGGGCTTTTTCTTCGCATCGCCGTTCTCAGCTCTTGACGCGAATCGCGCCAGACTTCCTAGCAAGAGTGCTACCCTTCCGGCCTCTCCGCTGCTAAGCCACCATTTGGCAATTACCGATGTACGCACCTCTTGTGAGTCTTCCGAGGAAAACGCGGGCGCGTTCTTCTTTGCCTTCTTGGCATCCCCATAGGCATCCCTGATGTTCTCAAGCACCCCCTCAAGTTCAGCGGCTACGGAAGAAGTCGATACCGACACCTCGAACAGATGCACCCCATCCCATGCGCCATCCTTGCTTGGCAATTCTCCGCTCTTGACTTGCACGGGGCGTCCCTTCTTCGTGTACTTATGCCTCGGGACCTCTTCCTCAACCTTGTGGCACAATTCCGCGCCAGGAATCCGATCATCATGTCCCTCTGCCGCTCGTTTCACGAGCAGCGCAATCGCGGCCCATCCCTTTCTATGCGGAAGCACGAAGCCGCTGCCGGAAAAAGCCGCACCCCATGCAGTTCCACGCCGAACTAGAACGGGCTGAGAGCAAGCTGTGGCCTTTGCCTTGACCACCGCAGCGACTCGCCCATGACAATCTTGTTCAGCTTTGATATCGGCGCGCGCCGCTTCGTCGGCTGTGAACCCACTCGCGGCAGCGAATGATGCAACGATGTCCGGCACAATTCCTATAGTGCTTCTCATCCGCTGTTGTTCGTCACCGCGCTTCAGAGATGGACAGGCGACTTGGCAGTCAGGGCGCAGATAGATCACAAGCGATGACCAACGCCTGTGAGGATTGAGCGATGGCAGCCACGACAATACGGAGACGATTCGCGACCAATCGTGGCCTCTTCCCAAAGTAAGATCGTGAAGCCAAAGACAGTAGTTCATCAATGCATCGGCTAGAGGTCCTGGGCTGCCAGTCCGAGCCTCCACCTCTGGAAGGCGTAACCAATGCCCCATGCTGGGCGGGCCATTCGAGCCCCAGAAGGCGGCAGGGTTCCTCTTGAGTAAGCCCGCCAAGTAGGCACGGCGCACGGCAAGTAGCTGGGAATACTGGACTCGGAATGCGTGTGGAATGTCTTGAGGTGCGATGCAGGGAATAATCGGGAGGCACGGATTAGCAGTTACGGGTGCATCATTGGACGCGACACCGCCCACAGTGTAAGGGAAGTGCGCATCAAGCAACGACCTCACCGCGAAACCTACGTCGTGCTCTATTATATCCTTACGGACGCCGGACCAATCAGCCATGACTAGCGGGAGGCTTCGCTGAAGTCTGATTGTACCGAGGAGGCCGGAAGTGGGATCGTCGCCCTCGCAGTCAATCAGCAGCGGATGCAGGGCCGGCGAAGAGAATCCCGCAGGATGATCAATCGCGTTTAGTGCCTCCAGTACGGTCGTGCTCAAGAGCAGCGGCACTTTCTCACTTGGCTTCAAGCTGGCATTGTACGACACCATGCGCACCAGGTGCTTGAGGGACGAAGCATTCTTCGGGTCATCAAGCTGCCGGGGTAGAAAATGTATCCATTCGCGTTCCACAACGTCACGAGCCACCCGGACGTGGTGGCCTAGACCCACCAAGAAGGCGATGCTCCTATCTCCGCCATCGAGAACAGCCTTGAGAAGTGGGAGGTAAATCCACCACCACGCCCCAGGTTGCGGCCCGTTATGTTCAAGTTGTTCGAGCGCGGACCATTGAAAGAACCCGGATTGTGAGGACGAGATAGGCGGCATAGGCGATGAAGCGATGATGCGGCTATACTGAGCCGCCCTTGACCAAAGCTCACAGCTGATCCCTCGCCAATCAATGCCTGGCTGTGGTGTTTCTACCTTTCGGACATCGGGCGCGCTGGCCCGCATAACGTCCACGAAACGCGGCAGAACTATAGAATTGTCAGAGACAACAGCAGTCTTCAATTCAGGGAGTACGTCTGGCTCACCCAGCCAGCCACGATATAGTTTGCCATCCGGCATTAGCACCAGATAGGGCTGTCCATCGCAGTTCTCTGTGCCAACGGCAAGTTGCGAGAGGAGAACCTTGCGATTGTTTGATGCCTTGTGCTCGAATTCCCACTCCGTCTTGTCTCGCAGGACTTCGAGTTCATGGCCGAGGTATCGGAAGCCCTGGTGCTGCCCCAGTGCTGCCACAAGCGGGCGAACGGCTAGATGGTGCTGCCGCGAATACTTGAGAGCGTTGCGGTCGGTATCTGTTCGCAGATGATCCAGGTGCAGATTGAAGAGCTCACGCGCGTAGATGTCTTGGGCACCGAGAGCGAATCCCCAATTGACGTAACGTACCAGGTCGTCCAAAGAGGCGACGCCGCCCAGCTGGAGAGTCAAATTGAGCCGAAACGGAAGGCCGATCTCCTTCAGGTGGGC
>JAPLOT010000528.1 GCA_026400595.1 Alphaproteobacteria bacterium
CCGGGCGATGCGGTCCTTCGTCCGGACCGGGCGGTTGCGCATCATCGATGCCCATGGCGGCTTGCATGTCTACGAAGGTGCTCCAGGCCGCGCGGTGACGGTCCGCCTCACCGATCCGAAGCTACACCGGGCGCTTGTGTTCAATCCCGAACTGCGCACCGGCGAGGCCTACATGGACGGCACGCTGCTGATCGAGGAGGGAAACCTCCGCGACCTCCTCATGCTCTATGCCGAGAACCGCGCACATCTTCGCGGACAGCCGGCGCAGCGCGCGCTGCGCAAGTTCTACAAGGGCTTGCGCAACTACTTCCAGCGCAATCCGCTGGCAAGGTCTCGCGCCAACGTGGCCCATCACTACGATCTCTCCAACGAACTCTATGCGCTGTTCCTCGACGACGGGCTAAACTACTCCTGTGCCTACTACCGCGATCCTTCCGACTCCCTGGAAGTCGCGCAGCAGAACAAGCTCCGTCACATCGCGGCCAAGCTGAGGCTCGGCCCCGGCCAGCGCGTGCTCGACATCGGCTCGGGCTGGGGCAGCATGGCGATCTATCGGGCCGAGGCGGCGGGCGTCGACGTCACCGGCGTCACCTTGTCGGTCGAGCAGCATGCCCTCGCGACGGAGCGTGCGCGGCAGCGCGGCCTGTCGGACCGTGTGCGCTTCGAGCTCAAGGACTACCGTCATGTGACCGGCCGCTTCGACCGGATCGTCTCGGTCGGCATGTTCGAACACGTGGGCATCGGTCATTTCGACGAGTTCTTCGACAAGGTTTCGGGCTTGCTCGCCGATGACGGCGTGGCGCTGCTGCACGCCATCGGCCGCAAGGGCGGGCCGGGCGTCACTGCCGCCTGGGTGCGGAAATACATCTTTCCCGGCGGCTATTCGCCTGCCCTGTCGGAGACCCTTGCCGCCATCGAGAAGGCCGGGCTCTGGGTCACCGACATCGAGGTGTTGCGGCTGCACTATGCGCTGACATTGCGCGAATGGGAGCGCCGCTTTCAATCGAACCGCGCGCGCATCGCCGAACTTCTGGACGAGCGCTTCTGCCGCATGTGGGAGTTCTACCTGATCGTCAGTGAACTGAGCTTCACGCACGGCAAGCACATGAACTTCCAGATCCAGATGACGAAGCAGGTCGGCATCCTGCCGCTGCAGCGCGACTACATGGCGGAAACCGAGTCCCGGCTGGCCTGACTACGCCCCCGCATCCACCGCATCGGCCAGTTCCGCCAGCGAGGCGAAGTGGTAGTCGGGGATCACCACCTCCGCCGTCTTCGGCGTGGCGCCGGCGCCGGCCTTGCCCTTCCGCCGCTCGATCCAGCAGGTGTGATAGCCCAGCCGCTTGGCGACGGCGATGTCGTGGTACTGGCTCTGGGCCACATGCAATATGTCGTCGAAACCGTAGCCTTCCATGCTCTGGCGCCCGCGGGTGAAGGCGAAGACCTGCGGATCGGGCTTGTTCCAGCCCACCATCTCGGCCGTCACCATGTCGTCGAAGGGAAGCTCCAGCGTGCGGGCGAAGTTCGACAGGGCCCAGTTGTCGGAATTGGTCATGGCCACCAGCCGGAAGCGCCGGCGCAGCCGCTTCAACGCCGCAACTGAGTCCGGGAAGGCCGGCCAGCGCGGAATGGACAGGCGGAAGCCCTCGATATCGTCCGGCGCATCGGGAAGCCCCAGCTTCGCCGCCATCTCGCGATACATGGGCGCCATCATCGACGGGAAGGGCAGGCGGGGCGTCTCGTGATGCTGCCGGTCCTCGGCCACGGCATAGGCCTCGAGGATCGCCTGGTCGGTGAGCTGCAGCCCCTTCTGCTTCGCCTTGGCATGGATGTAGTCGAGAATGCCGGTCTCGAAGTCGATCAGCGTTCCCACCACATCGAAGGTCATGAGCTTGCGGTCGGTCAAGGGCATCGTGGGGAACTCCTGTTCATGAAGCGGTGGCGCTGCGGGTCAGCGCGGGGCGTAGAGATCGGCGCGCGTCGGCGGGATGGGCGTCTCGTCGCGAGTCAGCGGCCGGGTGGCCACCGTCTGGTAGATGCGGAGCGGCGTGCGCTCGAAGCCGCCGGTCACGCCGGCCAGATAGGCGATCCACATGCGGTAGCGCTCGCGGCCGACCAGGGCCACGGCCTCGGCCTCGCGCGCCACCAGCCGGTCATGCCAGATGTTGTTGTTCACCGCGCGCCGCGTGATGCCGTGGTTGAGGAAGATGCCTTCGGGCGCCAGCAGCTTGCGCATCTTGCGGAAGTAGACGTCGTAATGCGCGGTTCCGACATGCTCGTACATGCCCACCGAGGCGATCTTGTCGAAGGTCCCTTCGACGAGATTGTAGTCCTTCAACTCGATCGTCACGCGGTCTTCGAGGCCCAGGCGCTTCACCTTGGCGGTGGCGAAATCGAATTGCGCCTGCGACAGCGTCACCCCATAGGCCTTCACGCCATAGTTTGCCGCCGCGTGGCAGAGCAGGGCGCCCCAGCCGCAGCCGATGTCGAGGAAGCGCTCGCCGGGCTTCAGCCGCAGCTTGCGGCAGATGAGATCCAGCTTGTCGCGCTGGGCCTGGTCGATGCCGTTCGACCAGTCGGTGAAATAGGCGCAGGAATAGACCATCTCGCGGTCGAGGAAGAGCGCGTAGAAGTCGTTGCTGACATCATAGTGGAACTGCACGAAGGCCTTGTTGTCGCGCGCCGCGCCGCCCGAGGCCACCTCGTCGCCCT
>JAPLOT010000071.1 GCA_026400595.1 Alphaproteobacteria bacterium
ATGCCCGAACTCGACGGCTGGCAGATCAACACCTGGCGCGGCTTCTGGATGTCGGTCGGCCTGCTGATCTACCTGGTGGCCATCTACGGGCGCGACACGCTGCGCCGCTTCCTGGCCATTCCGCTCATCGCCATGTGTGTCTCCGCCGGTTTCTTCGCCATCGGCTCGACCCTCTATGTCACCTCCCTCACCCTGGTCAGCACGGCGACCATCTCGGTGATCGGCGCTTCCTCGCCGATCTTTACCGGCCTTCTCAGTCCCTGGGTCACAGGCGAGCGCCCGGGACTGGTGGCCTGGATCGCCGCGGCGCTGGCCATGGTGGGCGTCGGCATCATCGCCTGGGATGGGCTTGGCGGCGGAAAGCTCGTCGGCATCCTGGTCTCGATTTGCGTGCCGATTTCCTTTGCCATCCAGACCCTGGCGCTGCGCCGCTACCGTGGCATCGACATGGTCCCTGCCATCTGCGTCGGCGGATTCGTGACGTTCTTTGCGGCGGGTCTTCTGGGCTTCCTCGCCGGGCATGCGGGTGGCGGTTTCGATGTCGGCCCGCGCGAGGTGCTGCTGCTGGCCATCATGGGGCCCTTGCAGCTGTCGATCCCGCTGATCTTCTACGCCAAGGGGGCAAAGTCGGTGCCCGCCGTCACCCTGTCCCTTATCGTCATGCTGGACGCCGTGATCAATCCGCTCTGGCCCTGGCTGTTCGTTGGCGAGGTTCCCGAACCCACTGCCTTCATCGGTGGCGCCATCATCATCGGCGCAGTCATCATCAGCATCTTCGGCGGCCGCTTCATCGCGCGGCAGCGGGCCTGAGGTTGCGCAATGTCCTTGCGTGATGGAAGACGGTGACCACGATCATCACATGTACCAGCAGCGACAGGCCCAGCGCGAAGAGCGTCTGCCCGAGCGTGCCCGGAATGACATGAAGCGTCGCGAAGCCCAGCGGCAGGAAGAGGAAGATGCTGGTGAGCAGGCCGGGGTTGTATTCGCGGCGCTTGATGGCATTGGCGATGTGAGTGATGGCGTTGACGATGATCAGCCAGGGGGCCATGAGACCCCAGCCCGGCGCGATCAGCCAGGCGGCATAGAGCGCCGCCAGCGTCAGGCCCCAGACGCAGGGGATGTTGATCCACAGCACCGCGTCCGTGGTCAGCGCCTCGACGCCGCCGAACACCTTCTGGTTCACGTAGGTGCGGAAGCGGTCACGCCCGTGCTCCTCGACCTGGTGCAGCATGTAGACGGGCGCATGCAGGAAGATGAGCAAGAGGGCCAGCGGCCAGGATCCCGTCAGGATCGGCACGATGGCCAGCAGGGCAAGGCCCATGAAGAGCGCGCCCGCAACCCAGCGGCTGACCAGCCAATCCCTTGCGGACTTGATCATGACATTTCCCCCGACGCGTGCCGCCACTCCCCGGCTGCTTCTGGAAGAGTCATGACAGCTTCATCTTTACTTCAACTTAAGCAAGCACCCCAAAGGCCCGTCATCCGCTGCTGCGGACGTAAAAGCTAAAGTCTCGCCAGGCGCTGTTCGAAGCCCTCGACCATCAGGCCGCTGCGCCCGGCCTTCACGACGGCAAAGCCTTCGGCTTCCAGACGGCGGCGGTGTTCCGCCAACCCGCCCGGCATGCGAGGATTCAGCTGTCCGTCGCTCTTCAGCACCCGCCACCAGGGCGTAACGCGCTTTGCCCCCATCATTTCCCGCTCCTCGGCTGCCCGCGCCACCAGCCCCATGAAGATGCCGGTGGTGACCGGACAGGCAATGGTGGCGCCGTGCTGTGCGGCGAGCGACTGGCGCAAGGTGCCGAGAGTTGCGAGCTTTCCCTTCGGAATCCTGGCGACCAAGGCATCCACCTCCGCCGGCGCTGGAATCACCATGCTGGCGCCCGGCGGTCCCCAGTGCGCGACGCGCGGCGGTAGCGGCTGGACGATCTTCGCCTGCTGCGGCGTGCGGAGCTTCTCGACTGCGGACTTTGCCATGCTGGCCTCCCGTGGCGATGTTGGGCTAAGACCCTGCCAGATCCTGACAGCATGGATGATGCACATGACGCCGCGCACGGCAACACTCATCGGCTTCACCGCCGTCCTCATGTGGGCGGTGCTGGCGCTGCTCACCGCGGCATCGGGGCAGGTGCCGCCCTTCCAGCTGGCAGCGATGACCTTCCTCCTGGGCGGACTGATGGGGGCGGTCACCTGGCCGTTCCGGCCTCAGGCCCGGGCGGCGCTGCGCCAGCCCTGGCCGGTCTGGGCGGTGGGTATCGCGGGGCTCTTCGGATATCACTTCGTCTATTTCTCGGCGCTCCGCTCGGCGCCGCCGGTGGAAGCAAGCCTCATCGCCTATCTCTGGCCGCTGTTTCTGGTTGTCTTCTCGGCGCTGCTGCCGGGCGAGAAGCTGCGGCTGCATCATCTCGTCGGCGTCGCCTGTGGCCTTGCCGGCGCCGTGCTGGTGATCACCAAGGGCGAGGGCTTCGCGCTGCAGGACGG
>JAPLOT010000420.1 GCA_026400595.1 Alphaproteobacteria bacterium
CCGGACGGTTCGTTCGAGTCGCTGGGCGCAATCGCCCTACTGCGGTTTGCTCCCGGCCTTCTTGATGCGCGCGAAAGACACGAGCAGTTCCCGCTTCCACTGCCAGTCATTGAGAAAGCCGGAGGTGGAGTTGCCAGGAAGCTGGACTCTGATTTCAAAGCGATCTTCATTCAGCGCAGCAGCGACGTCAGCCCAGATCTTCCGGCGCTGCGCCAAGGGCAACTCGGCAGTGAAGACCAGTCCGAGAAGGGTTTCCTTGACGAGGCGATAAGCCCTCGCCTGCAGGAACGACTTGCGGATGTCCTTGACCTCGTAGTGCCGCGACCTGAGCAGCGGTCTGTGTTCGATGGCGCGAATGAAGTCGGTCGGTTCGCACAGCAAGCGCTGGGCCCCCATGCGCGAAAGCCGCCAGTAGAAGTCGAGATCCTCGCCCCCGTAGCCGGAAAAGACCTCATCGAAACCACGCACCTGCTGAAAATGCCTGGTGATCACGACGCAGCTGCCGCCGAGGGAGTTGCCCGACGCCGAACGGAAGGTGAGGAAGTTGTCCGAGGTGAGAAGCGGTTCGATCAGTGCGGTGAAATTGGATGCCAGGATTGTATCCGCATCGCAGAAGATCAGGTGTGGACTCCGGGCCAGTTTCGCGCCGGCATTCCGCGCGGCGCTGGCGTTGAAGTAAGGCCTGTCTGGCACCCGCACAAGCTGCGCGGCGGGAAAGTTGGCCTCCACGAAGTCACCCGTACCATCCGGGCAGGAGTAATCGACCACGACCACCCGCGTGTCCGACTGCTGCATGAAGAGCGGCAGGCTCTGCCTCAGATGGGCAAGCCGGCCCTTGCAGGTGACGACAAGCGTGAAGCGCGGTGAAGAGGCTTCGTCGGTATGACCAGGCTGCGTGCTCAATCGGGAAGTTCCAGCGGCTTCAGTTCGTCGAAGCGATCACCCGGACCGGGGTTGTCGCTGGGCGACTCGCCGCCGAGGTGATGCATGATGCCCCAGACGGCGTTGAGCGCCGTCTGAACCGCGCCCTCGACCCAGCCGGGTGTCCATGACACGTCGTCGCCTGCGAGGAATATCCCCCGCTCGGAGGGCGGCATCTTCTCCTGCCTGAAGTGGCAGTACATGCGATGATTGTAGCGGTAGTGACCGGGCAGCGCGCCCTTGAAGGCACCGAGAAAGTTGGGGTCAGCCTCCCACGACACGGTAATCGGATCGCCGATGATGTGGCTCTCCAGATCGAGATGCGGATAGATCTTCTTCAAAGCATCCAGGCAGAGGCGCACGCGCTTGTCGACCGGCAGGGGAAGCATCTTCAGGGCATCGCTCATCCAGGAATAGGAGAGGCAGATCACTCCGGGGCGGTCGTCGCCATTGTCGAAGAGATAGGTGCCGCGGGTGAGCCGGTCGGTGAGCGTCATGCTCATCGCGTCGCGCCCGGTCTTCGGATCCTTTTCCTTCCAGAAGGGACGGTCGGTCATGACGAAGGTCTTCGACGACTGCATGTAGCGGGTGCGGTCGAGCGCCATCCACAGCTTGGGCGAGAAGAGGCTTTCCTCGCACTGCATGTAAGTTGTCAGAAGCCAGCTCTGGACCGTCACCAGGCAGGCATCGAAGAGTCGCGTGTGGCCCCAGCGGTCGCTTACTGCGATCTTGTCTCCGTAGGCGCGCTCGATGCGGGTGACGCCGGGGCGTGGTGCCCCGTCATGCAGACGCTCGAGGGTGGTCCCTCTCGGCCAATGGACCATCCTGTCAGGCGACAGGCGCCAGAGGCCACGCGGCACCTGCTCGACGCCGCCCACGACAAAGCGCTGGTGCTCGTCGCAATCGGTCGCCACCACGCGCAGGATTTCCAGCATCGAGTTTGGATAGTCCGAATCCCATCCCCCCGTTCCGAAGCCGACCTGACCGAAGACCTCCCGGTAGTGATAGGGCTTTCCCGCGAAGGCATAGGACGTGGCCACGAAGTCGTAGAAGCTGCGGTCGTCCCAGATCGGCACCAGCTGGTTCCAGATCTCCTTCACCCTTGCGGTGTCCCGTTCGCGCACGGCCTGCCTGAGGTCCGTGAAGCCAGCACCCTCCTCCAATGCCTTGGACCAGCAGTCTTGAATCTCGCGAAACATCGGTGGCAGCTGCTGTGCTGTTTCGATGTAGATCGTCTCGGAGGAGACTGGAAATCTCATGCCGCCCAGTTCGGCGACGATGTCGTCGGCCCCTTCGAATTTCTGCGAGCGCAGCCGGCCGCCGATACGGGCCGCTTCATAAATCACCGGCTTCAGGCCCATCTTCATCAGCTCGAAGGCCGCCGTCATACCGGCCATGCCGGCGCCGATGATTGCGACCTCCTGCCCGTGCCGGTGCGCCGGAACCGAGCCCAGGCCGGAGGGGTGCTTGATCCAGTCATCGAAGGCGAAGGGGAAGTCCGGCCCGAACATGGTGACCGGCTTCGAGATGTCGGCCTCGGGTGCAAAGATATTGGATGATGCGGACATGGTGTTGGCCCTCCCCCGGGCCAGACTGCCACAGCGGGTCAGAAAGGCAAATCGAAGCCATGCTCGCGTGCCCGGCTTGGGTAGCCGCTTGGTCTCACGGACTCGTGATGCCCCGTGAGTGCCGGAGTCACGATCCATAACCGTCGGGCACCCGTTTCAACGCTACAGGCTTCGGGCACCACCAAAACATGCAGGCCGGGGGCCGCTTGCAACAACACTGGAGACACCCATGCACAAGATCCTTCTTGCGGCGACGTCCGCACTTTGCCTGACGATCGGCACCGCCTCGGCGGCCAATGTCGTCGATACGGCCAAGTCGGCCGGCAGCTTCAACACGCTGCTGGCAGCCGCCCAGGCGGCCGGGCTTGCCGACGCGCTGGCGACCACCGAGAACATCACCGTCTTCGCGCCGACCGACGAAGCCTTTGCGAAGCTGCCTGCCGGCACGGTCGAGAACCTGCTGAAGCCCGAGAACAAGGACCAGCTCGTTGCCGTGCTGACCTATCACGTGCTGCCGCGCAAACTGACCTCGAACCAGATGCTGGCCGGTCCCTTCCATGTGCGCACGCTGAAGAGCACGCCGGATCGCACGCTTGCCATCAGCAAGGGTGCGGGCGGGGTGACCGTCGACAACGCCACCGTCGTGAAGGCCGACATCATGACAGACAATGGCGTCATCCACGTCATCGACACGGTGATGCTGCCGAGCAAGTGATCCAGCCGTAAGCGGATGGAACGGAAACGGGGCGCGGTGATCTCACCGCGCCCCGTCATTTTCCATGAGTGGCCGGGCGATCAATCGCCCTGCGGCGCATCCTCGGACCCGCCTTCGGCGGCCTGCTTCTTGGACAGGTCTTCGCCGGTCACCTGGTCAACCTGCTTCAT
>JAPLOT010000126.1 GCA_026400595.1 Alphaproteobacteria bacterium
GCAGAGAAAATACATCAAAAAGCGGCAACCGCCTTGATCGAGGTCAAGCCTGCAAGCTAATTCAGGCCGCCGAACTCAGCCCGAGATGGCGGAGAACGTCGTCCTTCGAGGTATAGATGTCGGCCACCGTATAGCGGTCCAGAACCGCGTAAAACGCCGCCAGGGCCTCCCCGAGTTGGTGTTTCAGACGGCAGGCGGGAGTGACGGCGCAACGATTGCGGAGTGGGTCGAAACACTCGACCAACGGCGAATCGGCTTCGGAAAAGCGAACGACTTCGCCGATCACGATGCGATTTGCGGGCTTGGCCAGGGTGAAGCCACCGCTGCGCCCGCGCGTGGTTTCCAGAAAGCCCGCACGTGCCAGCTCGTTGATGACTTTGGTCAAGTGGTGGCGCGAAATGTCAAAGGCATCGGCTACCTCTTGAATGGTGACGCGCTCAGGTGCCCGAACTGCAGCATGCATGAGGACGCGTAACGAATAATCCGTGAAGAAACTGATCCGCATGGCCTTTAGATACACATAGAATACATCTTATCGAGGTGGTCTCATGACGCAGGCCGATCGTCGCGCAGGACGGCAAAGATCACATCATCCGCCCATTCGCCTTTGAACCACTCGCTCTTGCGGAAGTGGCCTTCCTTCACAAAACGGTTCTTTTCCAGAACGCGGCACGAGGCGACGTTGCGCGGATCCACAGAGGCGGTGATGCGGTGGATCGGGAACTGTGCGAAGGCATAGGTCGTGAGCGCTCCGACGGCTTCGCTGGCAAAGCCCCTGTTCCAGCACGCCCGGGTGATGGTGTAGCCGATCTGCGCCAGGCGGTGGTCGGACTCGAGACTGCGGAGGCCGCAGTCTCCGACCAAGAGGCCCGATATCTTCTCCTCCAAGGCAAACTGGAACCAGCCGGGTTCGCCTGGATTGCGGCCCGTCATCTCGGCAAGGCGCTGCCGGCCATCGTCTTCGCTGCAGCCTTCCCACGCCTGGAAACGCGCCACTTCGGGATCGTTGCGCATGGCGACAAAGGCGGCAAGGTCGCGCGGGCCGAATCGGCGGGCGACGAGACGCGCCGACTCGAAGATCATCCGAATCTCCGGTCGATCCAGTCGCGGGTGCGGAAATAGCGGCCCACCCAGGGCAGGAACCAAGTCGAACCGTTGTACATGGGGTGGTCCGGAAACACGGCCTGGTCGAAGGCGTTCACGCGGTTGGCTTTGCCGGCGATCTTGCGGGCCGTCTGCTGGCCCAGGTAGCTCATCATGGCAATTCCAGAACCGTTGCAGCCCAGCGCATAGTGCAGGTTGTCGAAGCGGCCCATGTGCGGGGTCTCGTCCAGCGTGAAGGCCACATTGCCGGTCCAGGCATGTGTGATCTTCGTCCCCCTCAACTGCGGAAACCGGTCCAGCATGAAGCCGTGCAGGATCGGCGCAGTCTCGACGGGGTCGGTATGGCCGAACTTGGCGCGGCCGCCGAAGATGAGGCGCTTTCCATCTGGCGACATGCGATAATAGGTCAGCACCCGGCGCGTATCGGCGAAGGAACGGTTCTTCGGGCTGATCGACGCGGCGATTTCGGGCGACAGTTCCTCCGTTGCGATGATGTAGGAACCGACCGGCACGACGCGGCGCTTGAACTGCGGCGTCACGTCGCCGGTATAGCCATTGGTTGCGACGATCACGTCTCCCGCCTCGATGGTGCCGCGCGGTGTTTCGACGGCCCACCCCTTGCCGGTCTCGGTGAGCCTGGTTGCCGTCATCTTCGAGGCAATCGCGATGCCCCGCTTGTGGCAGAGATCCAGCAGTCCCTTGAAGAAGAGGGCCGGATGCAGGTGGCCGGCGCGGCCCACTACCATGCCGCCCCGGTAGTAGTCGGATCCGATCTCCTCGCGCTGCCGCTCCGGCGGCACGACATAGGCCTCGGACCGCGCAGAGTGGTTCAGCATGTCGACCTTTTTCGCCATGCCGTCGTAGTGGCTCTTGCACCAGGCGCCGAGGAAGTAACCGGCGCGGGTCCAGCCGCAGTCGATCTTCTCGCGCGCAATGAGGTCCTCGATGTGGCCGAAGGCATCGGCGGCATCGTTGAGGAAGGGCGCTGCCTCTTCCGGCGAGAGTGCCTTGGCCATATAGCGCTTGCCGACATTGACGCCGCCCGAGACCATGCCGCCATTGCGGCTGGACCCGCCGAAGCCCGGTTCGTTGGCATCGAGCACGATGCAGTCCAGCCCCTGCGTGTTCAATTCGAGCGCTGCATTCAGGCCCGCATATCCGGCACCGATGATGGCGACCCGCGTCTCGCGCGGCAGATCGATCTCGGGCAGGGGTTTCGGCTCGTGGGCCTCCCACCAGAAGGGGCGGGCCTTGAAGTCCTTGGTAAAGATGTCCTGGCTCATGGGGTCCAATCTGCGGGAAGGCGCCCGGCCGCACAAGACTTGCCTGCGCAAGGCGGCCCCACCCGGGCCGAATGCCTTGACGGCGTGACGGCAGCGACGCTTGTGTGGTTTAAGTGAGCGCGCGGAACGGAGAACGACGGCCATGAAGACGATCATCCGGCTGATCATTGCAGCGCTTGTCGCCATCGTGGCGATTGGCGTAGGCGGTGCCTACCTCATTCCGGCCGAGACCGTGGTGCAGCGGCAGGCCGTCATCAATGCGCCGCCGGAGAAGGTCTTCGCCATCGTCGGAGACCTGCGACGCTTCAAGGAGTGGTCGCCCTGGGCCGATCTCGACCCGAACCTTCAGTATGCTTTCGAAGGGCCCGAGACCGGCGTCGGCCAGAAGATGAACTGGGTTTCGGAGAAGCCCGATGTGGGGCGCGGCGCGCAGACCGTGACGGAATACCAGCCGCCCGGCAAGATTGCCTTCCTGCTGGACTTCGGCAGCATGGGGACGGCGCAGTCGTCGCTGCAGCTTGTGCCGGTCGACGGCGGCACCGGAGTGACATGGGGCTTCAAGACCAAGGCACAGGGCGTGCTCGACCGCTGGATGAGCCTCCTGTTCGACGACTGGGTCGGCACCGACTACGAGAAGGGCCTGGCCAGGCTCAAGACGCTGGCCGAGAGCGCAAACTGAGCTTGAACGGAATGCGAAAGCCATGACGAACATGCACAAGGGCAAGGTGGCGCTGGTCACGGGTGGCGCGCAGGGCATGGGCTTTGCCGCGGCG
>JAPLOT010000161.1 GCA_026400595.1 Alphaproteobacteria bacterium
GGTCTCCTGATCCCGCTCATTGCCTGTACACGACCCTTCTCCCGCCTGCGGGAGAAGGTGGCCGAGGCCGGATGAAGGCCGGTGCGCCAGCACCGGTGGCCGCCACCCTCGCTGACGCTCGGGCCCTCACCCGCCCTTCGGGCACCCTCTCCCATCTGCGATGGGAGAGGGGTCTCCTGATCCCGCTCATTGCCTGTACACGACCCTTCTCCCGCTTGCGGGAGAAGGTGCCCGCAGGGCGGATGAGGGCCGGCGCGAAAGCGCCGGTGCCCGCCGCATCGCCAATGCTCCAGCCCCTTGACGCCATCTCCCCCTGCCTCTTTGCTGGCGCATCCTCCCAGCGAAAGGCCTCGCCATGTCCACCCTCGCTCCGCCTGCCGATCCCGAGTCCGATCCCCGCGTGAAGGCCGTCTTCGACGATATCCGCGCCACGCGGAAGTCCGACTTCATCAACAATTTCTGGCTCTACCTCGCCTTCGATCCGGCGCTGCTGGAAGACACCTGGCACGGCGTGAAGGAGGTGATGGCCAAGCCGTCGGCGCTTGATCCGCTCACCAAGGAGCTGATCTACATCGCTGTCTCGCTCACCAATTCCTGCCGCTACTGCGTGCATTCGCATACGGCGGCGGCGCGCGCCAAGGGCATGACGGACGCGATCTATGCCGATCTGCTTCGCGTGGTCTCCACCGCCGGCCGCACCAACCAGCTGCTCAACGCCCTCCAGGTGCCGGTCGATACCGTCTTCGATGCCGAGGCGACGGTTGAGCGAAACTAAATGATGCGGGCGATGGCGGGGCTTGCCAGCCCCGTCCCGCCACGCCAATCTCTGCCGTCCGTCAAGCTGGCGGTCGCACCGTCTGCAGCAGTTCTGGATGGACCAGAAGTTCAACTATGCCGAACACAAGTTCAATCTCTTCGAGCTGCGGGTGAACGAGCACACCGGTACCCACATGGACGCGCCGCTGCATTTCTCCGCCGACGGCAAGAGCGTGGCCGAGATTCCGGTCGACAATCTCATCGTGCCGCTGGCGGTGGTCGACATCCGCGAGAAGGCTTCGGCCAATGCGGATGCCCAGGTGACGCCGGACGATCTCAAGGCCTGGGTCGCGGCCAATGGTCCGATCCCGAAGAATGCCTGCGTCGCCATGAATTCCGGCTGGGACGCCCATGTCGCCACGCCCAAGTTCCGCAATGCCGACGACAAGAAGGTCATGCACTTCCCCGGTTTCCACGTCGAAGCAGCGCAGATGCTGATCGAGGACGGCAATGCCGCAGGTATCGCCGTCGACACGCTCTCGCTCGACCATGGACCCTCGCCCGACTTCGCCACGCATTACGGCTGGCTGCCCACCGGCCGCTGGGGCCTCGAATGCGTCGCCAATCTCGGCGCCATGCCGGCCAAGGGCGCCACCCTCATCGTCGGCGCGCCCAAGATTCGCGGCGGTACCGGCGGCCCCAGCCGCGTCCTGGCCCTGACCTGATCCGGCTGCTCCATCCCTCATCCTTCCTTCTCCCATGCTGCGCACGGGAGAGGGGTCGCTTGTGTACGACCCTTCTCCCGCTTGCGGGAGAAGGTGGCGCGGAGCGCCGGATGAGGGCCGGCGCGCCAGCGCCGGATGGGGCAGGTCGCGTCTCGCATGCTTCTTGACATTTTATTCCTAATATGC
>JAPLOT010000143.1 GCA_026400595.1 Alphaproteobacteria bacterium
GGCTGGGGCCAAGAAGAACGCGGAGCTTAGCTCCGATCAACGACTGCAGTTCCGTATCGGGATCAATCTCGGTGACGTCATAGCGGAGGGCGATGATGTCCAAGGCGATGGCGTCAATATTGCCGCTCGCCTGCAAGGCCTTGCGGATCCGGGCGGCATTGTCATTTCGGGTAGTGCCTACGACCAAGTCTCTAACAAAATCAATGTCGGCCTTGAAAGTCTTGGCGAACAAAGCGTCAAGAATATTGATAAGCCAATCCGGGCCTATCG
Organism: Alphaproteobacteria bacterium; assembly: GCA_026400595.1. Lineage (GTDB taxonomy): Bacteria > Pseudomonadota > Alphaproteobacteria > Rhizobiales > Aestuariivirgaceae > Aestuariivirga. Next base: position 271 of record JAPLOT010000143.1, read on the forward strand.
CGTTCTCCTGGACGGCTCGCCAGCGCGATCGAAATTCGCAATCGGGTTGCTGCGGAAGCGGGTCTTTAGTCGGGCCGCCATCGCGGCTGCGCTCATCACCATTGCCGCTGGTTCGTGGATTTGGGCGGGCAGCCGTCACACGGCAGTGGCCGAACCTTCGATTGCCGTATTGCCTTTTACCAATCTCTCAGGTGATGCAGCCAACAGCCGTCTGGCTGACGGCATTACCGTGGACACGATCACAGACTTATCGCATTACCCGGACTTCAAGGTCATCGCTCGGAATTCCACGGATGTCTACAAAAACAAGCCGGTAGATGTTCGCCAGATCGGAAAGGACTTGGGCGTAAACTTCATTTTGGAAGGCTCACTCCAACGCGAAGGTGATAAAGTTAGAATAACTGCCCAGTTGATTGAAGCAGCCACCGGAACGCATGTCTGGTCGGAGAGTTTTGATCGGCCGGCAGATCAGGTTTTTGCCATTCAATCGGAAATCGCCGATCGTATCGCCAATAGCTTGGGCGGGGGCACTGGGAAGATCTCCGGTCATGACCTCGCGGCGGCAAAGAGGAAGCGACCTGATGATCTGAGTGCCTATGAGCTCTATTTGTTGGCCCAGGACAAGCTCATTGGTGGAACGCTTGAAGGCCAGCTTGAAGCAAGGAAGCTTATCGAAAAGGCAATTGAGCTCGATCCTTCGTTCGCACGTGCCTATACGATGCACGCTTGGACCTCCTCGTGGCTAACGACAATGCAGCCCGACACAGCGGCGCTCACAAAGCAAATGCTCGAGATGGCGCAGCGTGCCGTCGAACTTGATCCAAATGACGCAGAGGCGCATGAAGCATTAGGTTACGCCCTTGGACTCAGTGGCGATCTCAAGAATGCCGATATCGAATTCGACAAGGCGCTGGAGTTAAACCCAAATTCCTTTGAAATCCTGGCGGTGTATACCTGTTGGGCTCACGGGTTTAGTAAAGCCGCGGCGGGTGCAGAAGCAGCAGATACCGCTATTAGGCTCAACCCAAGTTACCCGGAATGGTCGATCCCATGCTTGCGTCTAGGCTATGTGATGGTTGGTCGGTACAAAGACGCCATTGAAGTCCAGAAACGTCAGTCGGAAGAAAACTGGAATGCGGACGCCTTTGTCGTTATGGCGGGTAGTCTCGCGGAGCTGGGCAAAGCTGACGAAGCCAAAGAACTCGTAACACGAGGGATAACTAAGTATCCAAAGCTGCTGACGATCGAGAAATTTGCGCTGAACCGTGGTTGGCCGCCGGATGCGGTTCCCGTAATGACGGACCTTATGCGCAAGGCGGGTTACCCTGCTTGCGCGGCCGAGGGCGACCTTTCAGACACGCCAAATCCGGTGCGATTGCCAGAATGCGTGAAGGATTAGACCAGATGCCTCAATAGTCCCAGGTCCGTGACCACGGGATTTCGGCTTAGGGTCATTCGCGTCGTTTCGGCAATGTCCGCACGATGTCCGCTCCCCCCGACAGCGGCCATCCGCATGGCCAATGCAAGCGTCGCGATGGCTCTTCACCAGAACTTCCTGCTCGTCATGGTCGGAGCAACTGCAGACAACTCCGCAGTGAGCGCCCCAGCACGCAGCTACGCGATCGGCGCCATGGCCATGTTCTGGCTGGTCGAGCGTCTTGGGAATTTCTGACATCGCGGCCGGGGCCATGGCGCCGGCCGCGAACCGGAACCGATCCAGCTCAGAAGTTGAAGACGCCGCCGAATACGATCCCCTGCTGGATCAGGTCTACAGAAAACCCGTCATCCTCATAGTCGACACCGATGGCGCGATAGCCAAGAACCGTCGAGAAGCTTTCGGTCCACTCATACCCAACTCCGCCCATGACGTCCCAGGTGAAATCAGAGCCGACGCCTGCCCCGCCGATCATGCCCCAGCCTGTCAGATAGAGCGGCGAA
>JAPLOT010000399.1 GCA_026400595.1 Alphaproteobacteria bacterium
CCTGCACGCTCCGATGCGGGGTGTGAAACGAGTGTCCACCGATGTCGAAGACGCCTTCGCCGATTTCAAGGCTTCGACTGAGACCGCCCACCTCCGACGTCTTTTCAAGGACGGTGGCGCGCGAACCATAGGCATAGGCGAACGACAGCCCTGCAGGACCGGCTCCCAGAACAATAGCGCGACGCCTGTTCACAGCGCCCACTTGTCCGCGAAGGACTTCAATGTCCGGGGAATGATGATGCTGCCGGCATCCAGCGTCACCTGCTTGATCAACTGCAATCCGAGAATGAAGTCCCGAAAGGTGCGCGTCACCAGGAGTCGGGGAGGAAACTTGGACAGATACTTGTAGGGTCCATGCCTGTAGGCATGAGGGTATTCGCGTCCGTCACCACCCAGATACTCTTCGCGATCGAGTAGCAACATGAGCGAGTGGCCAAAGGCAGCCAGAATATGTGCGCCGCCACCTTGCACTGAAACGAAGAGATGACACTTCGCGAGTATCTCAAGTTTGGTCTGGTTGTAGTCAAGCGCTTGATCGGCGCACAATCTCTCAAGGTGGACGAGGTTGGAATATCTATCTGCCAGCCGGCTATCCGGATACGAAAGCTCAAGGTTTTCATCCCTTGTATAGCCCCTTTGCTTGCCGGAGGCAGAGCCAGGTCGACTATAGACGATGGTAAACCGATCTGAAGTCTCGGCGAGGAATTGATGCAGCGCGCCAACCGGAATGTAGTTGACAGGTCCCACACCCCATTCAATCACGAACTTGTTCTGCACATAGATCACTGGTCGCTGAAACGTCAGTCCACGGCCGCCATAGTGCTGGCGATAGTCAGGGTAAACATGCCAGGGACTCGCCGTCGCATGATAGGTGCTGTTGGATGGCCAGTAGCGCTCCCGCATTGGAAGCCAGCGACGTTGCTCTGTCTTGATTTCAAGTTCGTCTTCGCTCAGGAAGAAGTAGTAAGGCTTCATTCCATCGTAAGTGCGAATACGGCGGCCCTGCAACATGCCCTCCCGCTTCAGCCATGCAGCGAAAGGAATGAATGTCGTCACCTCCGCGCCGTACTCTCCAGTATACTCAAGCATGGAACTAAGCTTCAGTCTTTCGAGTGACTGTTGCAGCAGTGCTCGATTGCGGATTTCGGCAGAACTACTTTGCAAGACCAGTGCACCCTTGCCTTGTCATTCGTGGCGTAGCGAACTTCTATAGCGGTCGTGCAGTACAGCTGACAAGTTGAGGTTGTAGTTGCGGATCGCTAGGCAAAGGGAATTCTCGGCCGGACCAAACAGGAGAGGGAAGAGCAATCACAGAAGGTGGGTCGAGCGCGCGCAAGTGTCAGCGCTTCACAAGATGCTTGAGTGCCTTTGACGTCAAGTTGAGTTTGTAACAGCTGTTGAGCAGTTCTGACGACGTATCCATCCTTCGCAGATCCCAGTCCGACCGGCCCGCGGTGACATCCTCAAGGTGGAGTCTTGACAGGGTTCGTGCGCATGCTCTGGTCCGAAGATCTTTTTTGATGTTCCGGAACGGTTAAGTCATCCTGTACGGATGCTTCGTCTTCAGCTGGCGCTTTCCGGATACCGCTACGACTCCGGGCCGCGATCATTGGGGCAGTCCCTGAAGCAGTAGAGAATTGACATCTCCCAAGCTTTCGACCTTGCCGCGCCATACGATCTGCCGGTTGCGTCTGTCGCGGGTCCGGCAGATTGGGCTTGCATTTCATGCTGCACTGCAACAATGATCGTCGCACAGCATGATCCAGGGCCGCGTGACCAATGAGTGGAAGTCAATCTGCAGAGCGATCCGGACAGCCCCGACCCGACGTCCTCATCGATCTGGCGCTGCAGGGTGGCGGCTCGC
>JAPLOT010000253.1 GCA_026400595.1 Alphaproteobacteria bacterium
CTCGCCCGAAGCCCGCAAAGCCGTCGGCCGCCTCACCAGGCGACATGGCAATGCCGACCCGGACAGCGCCGATGTCGTGGTGGCCCTTGGCGGTGACGGGCACATGCTGCAGATCCTGCACCGCTTCGTGTCGACCGGCACACCGATCTACGGCATGAACCGCGGAACGATCGGCTTCCTGATGAATGACTTCCAGGACAACCATCTCCCGGAGCGGCTGCAGGCAGCCGAGATGACCACCATCCATCCCCTTCGCATGTTGGCGCGGGACGAGGCAGGAAAAACCCACAAGGCCATCGCATTCAACGAAGTCTCGATGCTCCGCCAGCGGCACCAGGCCGCCAAGCTCGGCATTGCCGTCGATGGCAAGCCGCGCATGGACGAACTCATCTGCGACGGCCTGCTGGTGGCCACACCGGCCGGCAGCACGGCCTACAATCTCTCCGCCCATGGGCCGATCCTGCCGATCAATTCGCAGCTCCTCGCGCTGACGCCGATCAGCGCCTTCCGGCCGCGCGGCTGGCGCGGCGCCATCCTGCCGCATCAGGCGAAGGTCACCATCACGATCCACGAGGCCGAAAAGCGTCCGGTCGCCGCGGTGGCCGACCACGTCGAGGTGCGCCACGTGCGCGAAGTCGAGATCGCCGAGGACCGCAAGCGCTCCGCCAAGATCCTCTTCGACCCCGGCCACAGCCTGGCCGAACGGGTGCTGCGCGAGCAGTTCCGCTTCTGATGCCTGTGCCCGGACCTGGCATCGGTAAGACGGACCGCTTCGATACGACCGGCTGCATGGCCGTGATGCAGGCGGTGGTGACCACCGGCAATGGAGGTTTTGAAAAGCTTGTCTATCGGGAGGTCCCGGTCCCTGTCGCCGGACCTGGTGAAGTGCTGGTTCAAGTGCTGGCAGCCGGCGTGAACAATACGGACGTGAACACCAGGCTTGGCTGGTATTCCGCTGAAGTCAGCGCTGATGCCGGTGTCGTTCCTGGGCCTGAAACGGGTGATCGGCCGACCAAAGGCTGGAACGCAGCAACGCCATTCCCATTCATCCAGGGTACCGACTGCTGCGGGCAGGTCGTTGCCGCCGGTGACGCAGTCGGGTCCCATCTCATCGGCAGGCGAGCCCTGATTCGGGCCTGCATGAGACTTCAGGGCTTCGCCTCACATGAGAGCGTCTGGATGGGCTCGGATTTTGATGGCGCTTTTGCACAATACGTGAAAGTGCCTGCAAGCGAGGTCTTTCCCGTGAACTGCGCATGGACGGACAACGAGCTTGCCACAATCCCCTGTTCCTATGCGACGGCAGAGAACATGCTGCATCGTGCAGACCTGAAGGCAGGCGAGGACGTGCTGATAACCGGCGCGTCCGGCGGGGTGGGATCTGCTGCCATCCAGCTGGCCCAACGGCGTGGGGCACACATCACAGCCATCACCTCCGCAGACAAGATTGAAGCCATCCGGCAGCTCGGCTGCGACCGGGTTCTGGAAAGAGGCTCCGATCTTCGGACCGCGCTCGGGGACAATACGTTCGATCTGGTGGTTGACAATGTGGCGGGCGACGGTTTCGGACGTCTGATCAAATCGCTGAAGCGTGGAGGCCGGTATGTTTCATCAGGAGCGATCGGCGGTCCAATGGTCGAGTTCGACATGCGCGATTTCTATCTGAAGGACATAACGCTGATTGGCTGCACGGCGTGGGATGAACCCGTCTTTTCCAATCTCATCGGCTACATCGAGCAAGGACAGATCAGGCCACTGCTCGCCAAGGCCTTCGCTCTGAAGGACATTGCGCTGGCCCAGCAGGAGTTCATGGAGAAGCGGCACATCGGCAATTTCGTGCTCGTGCCGCCGGGCGGCTAGGCGGCCCGCACGAGGTCCGCCTTGAGCCGCTTCGCGATCACGCGGGCGCGATCGGCGGCAAAGCGGCCGACATATTCGAGGTGCCGGGTGCGTTCCTTCAGCGGCATGGACTCGTAGCGCGTCATCAGCGCCTCGATGACCCTCCGGCCGAAGTCCTCCGCATTGAGCGTCACGCCCTCCTCCGCTTCTTCGGCAGACACGTCGCAGGCTGCCTGCAGTATCCAGTAGCAGCTCTGCGGCAGGCCTGACTTGGCATGCAGTCCGCGAAAGCCAGTCAAACCCTTGCCGCGCATCAGGCTGCGGGCCCGCTGCAGCGGCACATCCGCCAGATGTGCCAGGGCACGTTCGACCACATGCATCTCGCCCAGGCAGGCGGCACGCACGATGATGGATGTCGTGAGCATGGACTTGCTCACCAGGAAGGCGACCAGTTTTGCCAGTTCGGGATCTGCGGCCTCGATCAGGATGCGCAGCACCGCATTCTCTTCGGCGTCGTGGACGAGTTCGACGGCGTCATTGGCCGGAAGCCAGCCGCGTTCCGCCATCAGCTGATGCATCCGGTTGGAGGCGCGCTTGGCCTGCATGATGCGGATGTCGAGCGGCAGGTCCGGGCAAGCGAGCAGCTTCTCGGTCATGTCGCCAGCATGGCCGAAGCGCGCGTAGAGCGCGTGATACTGCTGATCGTCCAACTGGATCTCGGGATTGTCGAAGAGCAGCAGGCAGACGTTGAGCGGCAGCGACTTCACGGCATAGGCGACCGCCTCGTCACTGACGTCCGCGCGCATGATGACGGTCGACTGGCGGGCCGCGTCACCCACGCGCAACACGGCCAGCATGTGCCAGTGATTGAGCGCCGGCGTTGCTGCAAGGAACGGCAATGCGATCTCGTCGTCGTCAGAAACGATGGAGAACAGGATGTCGGCATGAAGCTCGGGCGCATCGGCCAGCGCCGTGGCAAGGCATCGGCGGACGTCCGACACGGGGTCCACGGCCAGCTTCAGCACGACGGGTACCACCTGGTCGTGTTCGGCCTTGGCGACACCGTCACGTGCAAGGAAGGCGGCAAGCTGCCGCGCCAGAACCAGGCGCTGGGCAACCGGGCCATTTTCGATCACGTCATCGAAGATGCTGGTATCGAGTCCAAAACCGGGTTCGTCTTTCAAGGCAATCGTCCCACCTTCGGCATCATGAAAGGGAACCGTGCCACTCAGCGTTTCAACCGTCGCCAGAAGGCGAAGCCGGCAAGTGCGGCATAGACAAGGGCATTGAAGGCCAGGAAGCCGCCCCCGCCCATCGACTGCATGAACTGACCCACGGTCAGAGGTCCGAGAATCGAGCCCAGCCCATAGAGCAGCACCAGCTTTGCCGAGGCGCCCAGGACCTGCTCCTTCACCAGATGGTCATTGGCATGAGCGATCACCAGCGAATAGAGCGGCAGCGACAGCGTACCGAAGACCGTGACCATGCCGATGAAGAGCATGGGCGTGAAGCCGTCGGTCAGCATGGTCAGAGCCGCGATGACGGCGCTGACGGCACTCAGCAACATGATCACGGTGCGGCGGTCGAACCGGTCCGAGATCCATCCGATCGGATACTGCGAGAAGATCACCCCGATGGGAGGCAATGCCATCATGATCGAGACATAGACAAGCGCCAGGCCCTGCGTGAGCCCGAAGACGGCGCCCATGGCGAAGAAACCGCTCTGCGCCAGCCCGCAGGCGAAGGCGCCAACGACGGCGAGGGGCGATGCCCGCCAGACCTCCTCGATGCTCACTGGCCGCGCTCCCTCAATGCTGGGCGCCTCGGCGGGCAACAGGATCAGCGGCACCAGCGACAGCGACAGCAATGCCGATACAATGATGAAGCGCGCGAAGCCCGACGTATCCGTCACGTTGAGCAGCAGTTGGCCCGCCCCAAGCGCGCCGTAGGTGACGATCATGTACATGGACAACATCTGGCCGCGGTTGCGGTTCGACGAAGCGCCATTGAGCCAGCTTTCGCAGACGATGAAGAGGCCAGACGTGCACAGTCCCGAGACAAAGCGCATGGCCAGCCAGAACGGCGCATTGACCCATAGCGGCATGAGCAACACTGCCGTCGAAACGATGGAGGCGAGTCCGGCAAAGGCGCGGACATGCCCCACGCTCCGCACCAGGCGGGGCGTGATGAAGGAACTGACCAGCAGACCGGCCGCATAACCCGACATCACAAGACCGGTCACGTCAGGTCCGAAGTCGGAGGACTGCGCGATCACCGCAACCAGCGAGCCGTGCAGGCCATGGCCGATGCAGAGCAGACCGACACAGACGAGGAGAATCCAGATGGAGTAATGCGCCATTCTTCACCTTTGCGCCAGATTCGGGGGCAAGGCCAAGTGCCTGGCGCGCGAAGTCAGGCGATGATTCCGGCCTGGCGCAGCTTGAATTCGAGGATATCGCGATCGAGAGGTGTCATCAGTACATCTGCGGCACCTTCGATGATCGACTGGCCGATGACATCGGTGTCCGGCGTCTCGGCATAGAGGAACACCACAGGTGGGCGCCCCTTCCCGCTGCGCTTGAGGCGCTTCATGAGTTCATGAGGCTGCACCCCGGGAGCGGCCGCGGCGACCATGACGACTTCGGGAGCATTGTCATTGCAGAACTTCAGGGCTTCATCAGCGGCAGAAGCCCGGGCGGTGTCGATCCCAAGCGCATCGAGCATGGCCAGGAGATTGCGCTGCGACGCTCCGTCTTGATCAATCAGCAGACATCTTGTCATGTCTACAAATCCTTCCAGCTTCATCGGATCGCCATCCCCGCCGTACCCGTATCCGACTCCTGCGCCCCCCATGGTTAACGAGGTATTAATGGCGTTATCCACAGCTTTTCCACAAGGCTTAATATCCTGTTTTAAATAAGTTATCTGACTATCCACCGGCCTTTATCAACAATGGCGGAATTGCGGCGTTCCGGCCCTGTTCACGACTCGCCACGCGACTCACCACGGAGTGACGCTAAACCCAGAATTGCAACTGGTGATCGCCGCTCCTATGCCGGGCGGCGCATGCGCCAGGCCTCTGTCACGGTGGCGTATTCGCTGTAGCCCAGCCTGGCGATCGGACGCATGGCGGCCGTATTGACGCGGCCGTCCTCGATGTAGCGGTCATCGATATGGATGCCGATCACACGTCCAATCACCATGTGGTCGTTCTCGCGCCCCTCGTCATCCGGCAGCGCCACGACCTTGAACACGCGGCATTCGAGACAGGCCGGGCTTTCACCCACCCGCGGTGCCTTGATCAGACGGCACGGCGCCTTGGTCAATCGTGCCAGTTCGAACTCGTCGACATGCGCTGCGACATGGGCCGAGGTGGCATTCATTGCCTCTCGCAGATCATAGGTGGCGAGGTTGACCGCAAACTCGCCGGTCGCCTCGATGTTTCGCAACGTATCTTTCGGTGGACCAATGCCGAAGGCCACGTAGTGCGGCGCCTGCGCCATGGCGTTGAAGTAACTGAATGGCGCCAGATTGGGAATGCCATCTGCCGAAAGGCTCGAGATCCAGCCGATGGGACGCGGTGCCACAAGCGCCTTGAACGGATCCTGCGGCAGACCGTGATCGTTCGCCACCGCGTCATAGAACATGTTGCAGGCTCCGCAACAGGGCCGGCAGGTCGGCAATGCTGTCGATGGTATGGTCGGCCAGATGGGCGATGTCGCCATGGGCTGCATTGCCGGACAAGACCGCAATGGCCAGTCCCGCATCGCCGTTGCGCGCCTCTTCCATGTCATGCGGATTGTCGCCCACCATGGCGATCGCGGATGTGGGCAATCCCGTGATTTCGGCAAAGCGCCGGACCATCTGGCCCGATGGCTTGGCCACCGGCACCGTATCGGCGCCGATGATGTCATCGAAGTGATGCAGCACGCCGGCATGGCTCATGTGGCTGCGCGCAGAGACGTGGCTGTCGTTGGTGCCCACTCCCAAGCGCATGCCCATGGATCGGAGTTCGGCAAGCAGCGGATCGAGCGGCAACAACGGATGCAGCGCGGCCGTCACCATATGCGTATAGTCATTGTCGAGCATACGGGTCTTTTCGGCGATGCCGGCGGCGTCGAGTTCCGGCCACCACGCCTGCGCCAACTGCCGCGTGGTTCCGGCCGCGATGATCGAATTGGCGCGAAACGATCCCGTCGCAGGGTCATAGCCCACCTTTTCCATCATGACCGTGGCGCCCTGCTCGTCGACATCGAAAATGTCTGCCAGAATATGCCGGTAGATCGGCACCCAGGTGCGGTTCACGTCGATGAGCGTGCCGTCCTTGTCGAACAGTAGGCCCCGGATGCGCATCAGCCGGTCCAACGCGTGGTCAGCGCCAAGGGATCCGGCCGGGGCCGGTCTTCCAGCGGCGCGGAGGGCGTTCCCAGGTAGATCAGGCCGGCCACCTTCTCGTGCCGGGCGAGGCCCATCAGCTTTGCGACTTCGGTGTCATAGGCAATCCAGTCGGTGTTCCATTGACATCCAATCCCGAGTGCCGTCGCTGCCAGCAGCATGTTCTGGCATACGGCACCGGCCGAAAGCACCTGCTCCCAGACCGGGATTTTCGGATGGTCCGCGGCGGTCGAGACGACGGCGATCACCGTCGGGGCGCGCAGCAACATGCCCTGGACGAAGGACAGCGCGCTTTCCCCGTGATCGGGATGGAGTTCCTGCCAGCGCGCTCTCAGGGCCGCTCCGAAGCGTTCGCGTGCCGATCCCTCGAAGACGATGAAGCGCCAAGGGTTGAGCTTGCCGTGATCGGGCACCCGCACCGCGCAGCGGAGAATTTCGGCCAGTTGATCCGGACCAGGGCCCGGCTCTCCCATGGCCTTGGCCGAGGCAGACTTGCGGGTGTGAAGAAGGGCCAGAATGCTGGAGGTATCGTTGAGCTGCGACATGGTTCCGGCAATGTGGAGGGTGCATTGCGAAAAGGCAATGGTTTCAATTGCGGGAACCCCATTAACCCCAAATTAAGGATGTCGTTGCCGCCCCCGGGGTCGGCGTGGTTGCTTGTACAGGCCGACCGGACTGGTCGGGGGAGTTGGGACGAAGGGGACTGCAAACTTGCACGACTTCAGCACCCGTGCAGGCCATGACCGCCATCACCGCCGCGCCGCAAGGGCCGCCGCAGTGGTGGCGGTTCTTTTTTTCGTCGCAGCGATCACCCTGCTTGCGCCGGCCATCGCCTCCTCCGCGCAACCCGACTCAGTCGAGATCTCGGGCGTTCCTCAGGCCGCCGGGGAGCTCTTCGCCGAAGCCATGGCCGAACATGACATCGCGATCGAGATCGTGCCCCCCGGAAGGGAGGGCCTGGAACTTACGGCTCGTTTGACCGATGACGGCGGCCTCATCGAGCGCGCCATCTCCTGGACCATCATGACGCCCAATGGAGATACCGTTTACTCCGGCGAGGCACCCGAAGCAGCCATAGCGACACCGCCCGGCGACTATGCCGTCTCCATCCGTTACGGTGCGGTGCGGCTCAACAGCATGGTGACACTGCTTGAGGGGAACCGACTGATGGTGAGCTACGTGCTCCACGCTGGCGCCATCCGCATTCTTCCGCGCGTTCAGAACATTGTTGCGCCCGGTGCCGCGCCCGACAGCCGCATCTACTCGCTCGAAGGCCGCCACCGGGGCAGGCTTGTCGCGATCAGTACAGTGCCAGGCGAAGTGGTCCGCGTTCCGGAGGGTCTCTACCGGGTCGAAAGCGCCTTCGACGGAGGCAATGCCAGAGCCTCGACGGAGGTACGGGTGAAGGCCGGCCGCATGAGCGCGGTGGAGATCGATCACAAGGCGGGCGTGGCCCGCCTCTCCTATGTGGGCGCCCCGGACGCTCCTGTCCTCTGGCAGCTTGTCGACGCCAAGGGGCAAGCGGTGCTTGCTGCCGAAGGCTTGAGTGCCCAGGCGGTGCTGCTGCCCGGAACCTATACCGCCAGCGCCCGGATCAATGGTGAGACCCTGACCGCCACTTTCGGCATTGCTGCCGGCGAAACGCGCGATATCATCCTCGGAAACTGAGGAACGCCCCATGACCGGTACGATGAAGGCCGCGGTACTCCGCACGATTGGCACGCCCCTGAAGATTGAGACTCTGCCGATACCCGAGCCAGGCCCTGGCGAGGTCCTGATCAAGGTTCACGCCTGCGGGGTCTGCCACTCCGATCTGCATGCGGTCGAAGGAGACTGGACTCCCCTGCCGAACCTTCCGCTGATCCCTGGTCACGAGGTGGTGGGTGAAGTTGCGGCTCTGGGTGCCGGCGTGGATCACCTCGTGCCGGGCCAGCGCATCGGAGTCCCCTGGATGTATTCGGCCTGCGGCCACTGCGAATTCTGCCTGTCGGGGATGGAAACCATCTGCACCGCCGCCGAAGCGACCGGCTATTCGAAGCCCGGCGGCTATGCCGAATACATGGTGGCCGACGCCGCCTTCTGCGGGCGGATCCCCGACGGTGCCGACGCTTACGAAATCGCGCCCATCCTCTGCGCCGGTGTCACCACCTATCGCGGCCTGAAGCGCACCGGTGCACGGCCGGGCCAGTGGGTGACCGTGATCGGCATCGGCGGGTTAGGTCACATTGCCGTGCAGTATGCCCGCGCCATGGGACTGCGCGTCGCTGCCGTGGATGTTTCCACCGCCAAACTCGACCATGCGAAGACTCTTGGCGCCGAGATCGTGGTCAATGCCGCCGGGGTCGATCCTGGCACGGAGATCAGGCGGCTGATCGGCGGCAGCCATGCCGCGGTGGTCACGGCGGTGTCATCCCGCGCCTTCGAGCAGTCCGTGAGCGTCTTGCGCAATGGTGGAACGGTCTGCTGGATCGGCCTGCCGGGCGGCAAGCAGGACGATATCCGCATGACCATCTCCGGGATCGTCAACGGAGAAATGTCGGTGCGCGGATCCAACGTCGGCACCCGCCAGGACCTGCAGGAGGCCGTCGACTTTGCGGCCCGAAGCCTGGCACGCGCCACGATCAAGACCGAACCCCTGGAGAACGTGAACGCCATCTTCGCCCGCATGAAGAAGGGCGAAATCACCGGCCGCGTGGTCCTGAAGCTTGCCTGATCACTTGAACAGGACGAGGCTGGCGGCAAGCGCACCCATGCCCAGGACCATCCCGTACACCGTCTCGTGTCCCTTGGCATAGCGCTTCGCCGTGGGTAACAGCTCGTCGAGTGCAAGGAACACCATGACACCTGCAATCATGCCGAAGACCACGGCAAAGACCGTCGGCGTCAGGAACGGCGCAAGCACGGCGTAGCCGATGAGCGCGCCTGCCGGTTCGGCCAGGGCGGAGAGAAAGGTCGCCAGCACCGCCTTCTGCCGGCTGCCGGTGGCGTAGTAGACGGGGATTGCAATCGACACCCCCTCCGGAATGTTGTGAATGGCGATGGCCGCCGCCAGGGGAATACCCACCACGGGATTGTCGAGAGTCGCAAGGAAGGTCGCAAGTCCTTCCGGAAAGTTGTGCGCCGTGATGGCCAGGGCGGCCAGCAGGCCCACGCGCCCGATATGGGCCTGGTCCCCGCCGGCGAGCGTCATGCCTGCGTGCGGATTGGGGATGAACCGGTCGACGACGCCGATCAGCAGCACGCCGGCGAAGAAGGAAAGCGTGGCGAAGCCATGCGCGGCACGAGTGTCATGAAATGCGGCAAAGGCACCCTCCGATTTCACGAAGATCTCGACCAGCGAAACATAGACCATGGCACCCCCTGCAAAGGCAAGGCCGAAGGCCAGCAGCCGGGGGCTGGGTTCCCGCGCAAAGACAACGAGGAGGCTGCCAATGACGGTTGAAAGCGCGGCAGCGATGCAGACTGCAAGCGCCATCGCAAAGTTACTGCCGAGAAGGATGTCCACCACGATACCTCATGTTTCCAAGGGATATTGGTGGCGAACCGCGCCCCGATCAAGATGGCAGCGGGATGAAGTCCTTCTCGTCTCCTGGCACGATTGCGAAGCGGCCGCGCTTCCAGTCGTCCTTGGCCGCTTCGATCTTGTCCT
>JAPLOT010000142.1 GCA_026400595.1 Alphaproteobacteria bacterium
CATGGAACACCGGGCATGATGGGATCCAATCCGATGGAAGCCACACGCTCATTGGCTCACGCATTGGTCGAAACGGTGCGATCAGTAGGCAGTCGCCCGCGCATGAGGTTGACCCCAGCCAAGCACGCGGGCACGTCCCAGGTCTCAAAGCCCAGTTTGCTGGCGAGTGCAGCATATCGCGCCGCCTTGACCTTGCTGCTGGTGATGTTGGCAGGACTCACTGCGCTGACTGCTCAAGTCTCGAACGCCCTGGCCAACAACGGGTGTGTCGATGTCGCTCTGGTTCTTGCGGTCGACGGGTCCGGCAGCGTCAACGCCCGGGAGTATAACTTCCAGAAGTCAGCAATCGCAGCATCCCTCCGAGACCCTGGAGTCCTGAAGGCGATGAAGAGAGCGGGAACCGTTTCAATGGCAGTTGTTTTCTGGGGAGATCCTGAAAGAGCGACCCAGAGCACGGACGCCGTTCTGATCAGCGATGCAGATGATGCAGAAACTCTCGCTCGCATGGTGGAGAACCAGAGCAGGACGGTGCTCGGCAACACCGGACTTGGCGCAGGACTAGCTGCTGCCATGGACAAGCTCGCCACCATGGGATGTGCCTATCGATCGATTGTCAATGTTTCCGGAGACGGTCAGGAAACCACAATTCCCTGCGCCCCCAGCAGGCAAGGGCACGCGCACAGGCGGAAGGGATTACGATCAACGCCCTGGTGATCTCAAATGAAGCCAAAGGCCTCGCCGAATACTACGCGCGAACCGTGATCACGGGGCCTGAGGCATTCGTGATGGAAGTGAACGACTATGGCGACTACGCCGTCGCACTTCGCCGGAAACTCATACGTGAGATTTCGCCCAGCATTGTCAGTCAGGTCAATCAGGAAGAAGGGAGACTGAAGTGATAACGCTCAATCGCCGTGAACTCCTACTGGGTCTGACTGCCATAACCACGGTGGCATTGTTGCCGACAACACTTGTGGCGCAATCAACCGTGCCGATTCTGCTGGGTCGACGCCGCATTCCGTTGTCCTCTGAGAGCCTGACCTTCATCATAAAGAGCCCACTTGATGCCGACGGACTTGTAATTCGAACGAAAGCCAGCGGATACTGGCTCTATGGCATCGATGTTATCGATGCCGGCGGCGCTCAAACCTCCCACCACATTGGCCGACGCATTCTCCCAGGACATGACTTCGAAGTCCAGTCGCTCGGCACGGAGGTTCGAAGCGGCTCCATGATCGTGTTGCGACACAGCTATTTGCCATTATCATCCTCCTCTGTGGAGATAGAGCTTTGGGGAAATACGGTCTGAACCAGATCTGACTGCATTGAGCTTTGAGCGCGACTCAACCTAGCGAACACAATCTGGATTACTGTCCGTAGGCACGTGTCGTTGAGGCCTCGGAGGTCAAGAAGTGCTTACAAAGATTGCCGAAGGGACTTGGCAAAGACCGCTCAGGCTGACGCTCGTCGTTACCCTCCGCCAGGCGACTCGTCCGCTTAGAGCCAAGCAGTGGAGACGCGAGAAAGGGAGACTCTGACACGCCGCAACCGATGCGCGGATCATATTCATTGGTGCACGGCATTGGCTTGGGGCATACTCGCTCTTGTTCTTGTCAGGATGAAGCGAGAACACAGTGATGTTCATTCACTTACAGTCATCGACTTGACCCGCCTGTAGTGCGCGTAGGCGCCGGCCATGATCGCTTGCTTGTGCAACCGTGGAAACTGACGGGTGTCTCGTGCTGTTCTCGTTACTGCCGTTCGAAATTTCGATGATGTCGGTGGCGCTCATCGGAGCTCTGTCCTATGGCTGCGGCGACTTCCTGGGTGGCCGCGCCTCACTTCGGCTCTCACCGGCAGGTGCTGTTGCCCTGGCTCAATGTGCAGCCACGATCATGGCGCTCAAGGTATTTCGTTATGGTGTGCCGAATTGGCCAGGGGTGGATGTGATCGGATCCGGCCTG
>JAPLOT010000212.1 GCA_026400595.1 Alphaproteobacteria bacterium
GCTGGCTCGATCAGCGCCTGGCTTCAGAACTCTATGTCACTGCGCGCGACGAGGACGAGGCCGCAAGGCTGCGGGCGTGGCTCGCGCCCCGCAGCGACGCCGTCCTGCCGATCTGGCACACGGACGGAGAAGTGGCAGGCATGCCGGTGGAGATCTATGGCGTCGCCGATCACGCCACCTATCGCGACAACTGGCCGGTCATCGAAGGCCTGCCCGGCCACTGGGACATGATCGCGCGCGGAGATGGCGCTCTCATCAATGAGCAATTGTGGCGGCGCGCCAAGCTCGATGTCGGATCCGAAATCTCCCTGCCCGGCGGCTGGCGCGGGCGCATCGCCGGCGTCTATTCCGACTATGGCAATCCCTCGGGACAGGTCATGGTCGGGCTCGACAGCCTGCTGACGATCGCGCCCGATGTGCCGAAGCTTCGCCAGGCCGTCCGGGTGGCGCCGGACAGGGCTGCGGCCCTGGCCGAGGATCTGCGCCGCAGCTTCGATCTGCCGCCGCAGAACCTGGTGGACCAGGCTGCCGTCAAGGCCTTCTCGCTCCGCACCTTCGAGCGCACCTTCAAGGTGACGGCCGCCCTCAATGTGCTGACTCTCGGCGTGGCGGGCCTTGCCATCTTCACCAGCCTGCTGACGCTCGCCGCCATGCGCCTGCCGCAGCTGGCGCCGGTCTGGGCGCTGGGCCTGACGCGCCGCCGGCTCGCGGCACTGGAGCTGCTGCGCGCGGTGATGCTGGCCGCGGTGACCGCGCTGGCGGCCCTGCCGCTTGGACTGGCGCTGGCGGCCATCCTGCTCAACGTCATCAATGTGGAAGCCTTCGGCTGGAAGCTGCCGATGCAGATCTTTCCGGGCGACTGGCTGGTGCTGTTGCTGCTGGCTCTCGCCGCCGCGGCACTGGCGGCACTGGTGCCGGCCTGGCGGCTGGCGCGCATCGCACCCGCGGAACTTCTCAAGGTCTTCGCCCATGAACGTTAGGGCTCTTGTGATCTGGCTGCTCATGGCCGTGCCCCCCGCACTGGCGCAGGGCTATGCCGGCCTCGGCACGTCGGCGGAGGGATTCGCGGTGCCGCAACGTGGAACGCCGCTGGTCTTTCCGCGCGATCATGGCGCCCATCCCGACTTCCGCATCGAATGGTGGTACCTCACGGCAAATCTGAAGGCGGTGGACGGCACGGACTATGGCATCCAGTGGACGCTGTTCCGCTCCGCCCTTGCGCCCGAAGACCGGCCCGGCTGGTCGAGCCCGCAGATCTGGATGGGCCATGCGGCGATCACCACGGCCCAGGACCATTTCGTGGCCGAACGCCTGTCGCGCGGCGGCACTGGCCAGGCCGGAGTGACGCTCCAGCCCTTCGCGGCCTGGATCGACGACTGGCGGATGACGAGCACATCTCCCGCCGGGATCGATCCGCTCTCGCAGATCTCGTTGCGGGCCTCCGGCCTCGATTTTTCCTACGCGCTCATGCTCGATGCGCAAGGCCCCCTGGTGCTGCAGGGCGACCGCGGCTACTCGGTCAAGTCCGATCAGGGGCAGGCGAGCTACTACTACTCGCAGCCCTTCTATCGCGCCGCCGGCACGCTGTATCTGCCGGGCGGGCCCGTGCAGGTGACGGGCCAGGCCTGGCTTGACCGCGAATGGTCCTCGCAGCCCCTGGCGGAGGATCAGAGCGGCTGGGACTGGTTCTCGCTGCATTTCGATGGCGGCGAGAAGCTGATGGGGTTCCGCCTGCGGGATTCAGGCGACGGCTTCACCTCTGCAACATGGATCACGGCCGATGGCAGATCAGAACCCATTGCGCCCGGTACGTTGAAACTCACGCCGCTCGAAACGGAGCAAGTGGCAGGCCGCGACGTACCGGTGCGCTGGCGGGTAGAACTGCCCGGCAAGGGCGTCGACATCACGACCACCCCGCTCAACCGCCAGTCCTGGATGGCAACGCTGTTTCCCTATTGGGAAGGCCCGATCAGCTTCACCGGAACCATGTCCGGCAAGGGCTATCTCGAGATGACGGGCTACCGGTGATCAGCGGCTGATGATCGAGGCCGAGGCCACGAGTTCATCGAGCAGCGCCATGGTTGCATCGCCGGAACAGGCAAAGGGATTGAGCACGGCCTTCTCGTGATACTTCAGCAGCAGGCCCGGGTTGATGCGCGACAGGTCGACATGGCCCATGGTCCAGTTGCTGAACTTGCGTTCGCGGATCTCGTCGTAGGCCAGCAGTCGCACATGGGTGTGGCGCGCATCGCGCACGATGGCGTTGAACAGTTCGCAGACCTCGTCGCGTCCGCCTTCGAGTACCTGGATGAACACGTCGCCGCTGTAGCACAGGATGCCGGTGATGCCGCGCGGCGGGTTCTGCGAGCGCGACTGTTCGAGGATGCCTTCGATCACCGCGGGCTTCAGCGGGGCGGCGGCGCGGCTGGCATAGAGGCAGCGGACGATCATGATGGCCTTCAGTCCTTCAGATTGACGAGGGAGAGGAATTCGCGGCGCAGCGCGGCGTTCTTCAGGAAGGAGCCGCGCATCACGCTGTTGATCATCTTGGTGGCATTGTCCTTCACGCCGCGCCATTGCATGCAGAAGTGATCGGCCTCCATGACCACCGCCAGGCCATCGGGGGTGACCTTGTTCATCAGCAGGTCGGCGATCTGGGTGATGGCCTCCTCCTGGATCTGCGGCCGGCTCATGATCCACTCGGCGAGGCGCGAGTACTTCGACAGGCCGATGAGATTGGAGTGTTCGTTGGGCAGAAGCCCGATCCACAATCGCCCCATGATCGGGCAGAGGTGATGGCTGCAGGCGCTGCGCACCGTAATGGGCCCGACGATCATAAGCTCGTTGAGATACTCGGCATTGGGGAACTCGGTCACCGGCGGTTGCGGAACATAGCGGCCCTGGAAGACCTCCTTCAGATACATCTTGGCGACGCGCCGCGCCGTGTCGCGCGTGTTGTGGTCGTTCTTGATGTCGATCACCAGGCTTTCGAGAACGCCTTCGAGCTTGGCCGAAACCTCTTCGAGAAGCTTGTCCAGTTCGCCGGGCGCGATGAATTCCGCGATGTTGTCATTGGCGTGATAGCGCCGCCCGGCGGCTTCCACCCGTCCGCGAATGCGGGCAGAGACCGGAAGCGCTGGATCATAGCCTGTCAGATCGGGGGTCTTGGTCATGGTACTCGAACTCGCTTGCTGGCCCGCAGTCTGTGTCTTTCCGGCATCCGTGTATCGCACAGGCGCTTGGCGGCGTCCAATCCGGACAGCCGCGAGAGCCCTGCGCTGCAAACGAAGGCCGCGTGGCCCTGGATCAGCGGCGTTCAGACAAGCCGGAGGTCGGCCAGGGCGAGATCGGCGGCAAAGGCGCGGCCGATGGCCACCAGCCCCAGCCGCCGCAGGCGCCGCAGATCGAGGGGAATCTCCGTGCGGTGGGCCGCGAACCCCGAGAAGGGCAAGCGCAGGGTCTGCCACGCAGATGTGGCACGAAAACCCTGCCGGTAGGATTCCCATGGCCGCAGGAGATCCGCGGTGCGCAGGTGCAGGCCGTAGGCTTCGTCCTCGCCGCGCACGGTCAATTCGATGCCGCCCCAGCGTGAAACATCGATGGCCGCGCCGCCCGGCGACAGGTCGAGCGCCATCTGCACGAAGCCGCCATCATTCTCGAGGCTGACATCGCCGCGCAGGCGCAGGGCCTCGCGGCCATCGACGATCTCGCGCGTCAATTGGCCCCGCGAGACGCCACCCATCACCTGGTCCGTCAGCACCTGCCAGCGTGTGCCCAGCGCCGAGAGGGGAAAGGGCTGCGACTGGTCCTCGATGATCATTTCGCCACGAAGTCGGCAAAGCGCGGGCCAAAATCGGGATGCCAGCGCGACAGCGGCGGACGGTTCTCGATGATGTCCTGCGCCGCCCAGAGAATGCGCTTCTCGTCGAGTTGGCGCGTCACCTCGTTGTCGGGGCAGAGGATGTAGAAATCGCCGGCATCGATCCTGTCCAGCATGAAGTCCACCGTCTGCTCCGGTGTCCAGGCTCCGGCGGGCTTTTCGGTCCGACCCTTCGCGGTGAGGCCGGTGAAGACGAAGCCGGGAATCATCAGATGCGCGGTGAGCCGGCAGTCCGGCGTGTTGCGGAGCTCATGGGCGAGGGCTTCGGTGAAGACCTTCACGCCGGCCTTGGAGACATTGTAGGCCGGATCGCCCGGCGGCGTGGTGATTCCCTGTTTCGATCCGGTGTTGATCACGAGTCCGGGGCGGCCGCGCGCGATCATGCCGGGCACGAAGGTCTGGCAGCCATGGATCACGCCCCAGAGATTGACGGCCAGAACCTTCTCCCAGTTTTCCTTCGGGCCGAACATTGCACTGCCCGGCTGGATGCCGGCATTGTTCATGAGGATGTCGGTGCCGCCGAAGCGTGCGTCCACCGCGGCCTTGAGGCGCGCCATATCCTCCACGTGACTGACGTCAGTCTCCTGAGCCATGATGGACGCGGCACCGCCGGGGCTCCTCGCGGCGAGACCGGCTGCAGCGGCGGCTAGCCGTTCGGCCCCCCGATCGGCGATGCAGACCTTGAGGCCTGCGGCCGCGAAGTGCCGGGCGGCGGCAAGGCCGATCCCGGCCGCTCCGCCGGTGATCACGGCGACTGACTCCGGCCTGAGGGCGGAATGGGTCATTGTCGGTGGTCCTTTCTGCACAATCCTTATGCAGGGGCGCATTGCGCGTGTCGCTTTGCTGCCATGGGAAGCAGC
>JAPLOT010000229.1 GCA_026400595.1 Alphaproteobacteria bacterium
ACCGTGAGCGAGTCGCCGCGGCCAAGCTGTTCCTTCATCTCATAGGCCATGATTGTGCCGCCGAGTCCGGCACCCAGAACGACGATATG
Source organism: Alphaproteobacteria bacterium (assembly GCA_026400595.1). Lineage (GTDB taxonomy): Bacteria > Pseudomonadota > Alphaproteobacteria > Rhizobiales > Aestuariivirgaceae > Aestuariivirga. The sequence continues at coordinate 90 of JAPLOT010000229.1, forward strand.
CGCCATGTTGAAGTCCTCCACATTGTCGAGCCCGTCAATCAGGCCTGCAATCCATTATAATTAGTATATGCGTATATTATTATATACAACCTTGACAAGGAGTCCAGTGGGATCGCAACAGCCATCCGCGCCGCTGCGCGATGGCGCCTCGGAGATTAGTAAGCTATTGATTTTTATGGGTTACCGGCGCGATTCTATAGCATCCCAGATCAGTGCAGCGATGTTGGCACCGCCAAACCGCTGCACCTCCCGGATGCCGGTCGGCGACGTGACGTTGATCTCCGTAAGGTAGTCCCCGATCACATCGATCCCCACGAAGATCAGGCCGCGGGCCTTGAGATCAGGCCCCAGCGCCTCGCAGATCTCATGCTCGCGTTTCGTCAGCGTGGTCGGCTCGGGACGCCCGCCCACATGCATGTTGGAGCGGCTTTCATTGGCGGCGGGCACCCGGTTGATGGCGCCAGCGACCTTGCCGTCGACCAGAATAATGCGCTTGTCGCCCTTGCGGACATCCGGGAGATACTGCTGCGCGATGAAGGGCTCACGGAAGGCCTGGGTGAAGAGTTCGAGAAGCGATGAGAAGTTCTGATCCTCCTCCCCCAGACGGAACACGCCCGCGCCACCATTGCCGTAGAGCGGCTTCAGGATGATGTCGCCGTGGGTACGGCGGAAAGCGGCGATTTCGGCCGGGTCGCGGGTGATCAGCGTATCCGGCATGAACTGCGGATACCGCAAGACATAGAGCTTCTCCGGCGCGTTGCGCACTTCGGTGGGATCATTCACAACCAAAGTCCGCGGATGAATGTGATCGAGCAGATGCGTGGCGGTGATGTAGCCCATGTCGAAGGGCGGATCCTGGCGCATCAGCACGACATCGTATTGGCCCAGGTCGACGCGGCGGCTTTCGCCGAGGGTGAAGTGATTGCCGGCCTCGTCGCGTACCGCGACATCGTGCCCGGTGGCGAAGAGGCTGCCGCCGCCGAGCGCCAGCGTACGAGTCTGGTAGTAGAACAACCTGTGACCGCGCGCCTGCGCCTCCAGCATCATCGCGAAGGTGGAATCGCCCTTGATGTTGATCGAATCGATGGGGTCCATCTGGACCGCGACCTTGAGCGTCATCGTCAGCCGTCTCCGTAGAATGCGTTCTCGATATGCTGCGGCCAGTGGTAGGGACTGATGGCCACGATGTCAAAACGGCAAGCCTGCCGCGCCGCGATCTGGTCGCGGCCCATGTAGCTGCGGGCGGCAGCGGAGATGCGGCGGGCCTGGGAGGCCGTCACCGACTCGATGGCCGCGTCGATGCTGTTCCTCATCTTCACCTCGATGAAGGCGGTGGCGCCCCCCTTGCGCATGATGAGATCAACCTCGCCCATCGGACACTTGTAGCGCCGCGCCAGCAGACGATAGCCCTTGAGCCTCAGAAAGATCATCGCCACCGTTTCGGCGAGACGCCCGGCCCTCTCGGCCTTCTCGCGGCGTCCATCACGCATCCGGCTTGAGCGCCAGGATGCGGTCGTAGATCTCTTTCTTCGAAAGCCCGTGTCGCCGGGCAATCTCGGCCGCTGCTCTGGACGCGGAGTGCGTTTTCAGCGCCTCGGCGATGGCTGCCGCCAGATCTTCCTCGCGCGGCGCCTGGGCCTCGGCTTCGGGCGGCCCCAGCAGCAGCGTGATCTCGCCCTTGACGGCCGCGCGCTGCGCCAATTGAGCGGCCACCTCTTGCGCCGATCCGCGCAGCACTTCCTCATGAAGCTTCGTCAGTTCGCGTGCCACGGCGACCTGGCGACCCGGCAAGGCGGCGGCCACGTCGGCCAGCGTGTCGCAGATGCGGTGGGGGCTGTCGAAAAAGACCAGTGTGGCCCGCATCGCCTCAACTTCACCGAGGAGCCTTTTCCGCTCGCCCGATTTCTGCGGCATGAAGCCGAAGAAGGCGAAGCGGTCGCTGGGCAGTCCCGACAGGGCCAGCCCCGTCAGTACGGCCGAAGGTCCCGGACAGGCGGTCACCGGGATGCCCTCCGCAATGGCCTCGTGGACGAGGCGGTATCCCGGATCGGAGACCAGCGGCATGCCGGCATCGCTGACCAGGGCGATGCAGGCGCCATCCTTGAGCCGGGCCAGAATCCCAGGCCTCACCTTTGCCGCATTGTGCTCGTGATAGGGCGACAGCGGCACCCGGATGGCATAGCGTTCAAGCAGCCGCGCCGTGATGCGCGTGTCTTCGCACAGCACGGTGTCGGCGGCGGCAAGCGTTGCCAGGCCGCGCAAGGTCATGTCGCCCAGATTGCCGATGGGGGTGGCCACGATGTATAGCCCCGGTTCGAGCGAGTCGGACTCGAAACCGGAAGCACCGATGCTGTAGCGACGGTGTCTTTGCGGGGGCTCTTTTGTCATGGTTCTCCGGAACCGTCAGGTGGGACGTGGAATGGCGGATGTGATGCTAGCGCGGCTTGGGCGCGGACGGGAGTGGCGAGTTGCGCTGGCAACGGCGTTGTGCCTCATGCTGGCTGGCTGCGGCGGCGGCAAGATCGGCGATCTGCTCAAGGACACGCCCGCCGAGGAACAGCAGCAGCAACCCTAGACCGCCAGTTCGGCAATCAGCGCATTGAGCAGCTTCCGGCCATCGGGCGTTGCACGCAACCGATTGCCCTCGCGTTTGATCAGTCCCATGGACTTGAGCCCGGCAATCTTGCTGGAATCGATCTCACGCCCGGCCAGAGCTGCGTAGCGGGTCAGATCGATGCCTTCGGCGATGCGCAGGCCCATCAGCAGATACTCCGAGGCCTGATCTTCCGGGGGAACTTCTGCCTCTGTCACGATCCCATGACCTTGGCTCTCCACCAGATCGCGCCAGGTTTCAGGGTGGCGCTCCGCCACCAGGGCCAGGCGTCGGCCGCCGCTGTCGATGCGACTGTGCGCGCCGGGGCCTGCGCCGGCATATTCGCCATAGCGCCAGTAGAGCAGATTGTGCCGCGACTCCTGTCCGGGCGCGGCATGGTTCGACACTTCATAGGCCGGCAGACCGGCGGCCTCGGTCAGCTCCTGGGTCGCATCGTAGAGATCGGCAGCGCGGTCATCGGCGGGTACTGCAAGGCTGCCCCTGGCATGAAGATCGAAATAGGCCGTGCCCGGCTCGATGGTGAGCTGATAGAGCGACATGTGTCCCTGCTGCTCGCCAAGCGCGATGCGCAATTCCTCGCGCCATTTCTCCAGCGTCTGTTCGGGCCTCGCATAGATCAGGTCGAAGGACACGCGCGGGAAAACCCTGGCCGCGAGCCGGAACGCCGCAAGCGCCTCCGCGGCCGTGTGCTGCCGTCCAAGGGCCTTGAGGTCGGCATCATTCAACGCCTGCACGCCGACGGAGACGCGGTTTACCCCGGCCGCGCGATAGCCGCGGAAGTTTTCAGCCTCGATCGAGGTGGGATTGGCCTCCATCGTCGTCTCGACGTCCGGCGCGAGGCTCCACAGCCTGCCGATCGCATCGAGCACATGACCGACGGCCTCTGGCGGCATCAGCGACGGCGTACCGCCGCCGAAGAAGATGCTGGTGACCTGGCGCCCCCTGGTTCGCTCCGCGAACCACGCCAGCTCGGTTGCCAGGCTCCGGGCAAAGGACATGGCATCCACCGCGGCGTGCCGGACATGCGAGTTGAAATCGCAGTAAGGACACTTGGCCTTGCAGAAAGGCCAGTGGACATAGATTCCGAAGGCTTCAGAGGAGCTCAACGGACAGCGCCTCCAGTGCCCGGGCCCGGTGCGAGATGCGGTTCTTCTCGGCAGGATCGAGTTCGGCGAAAGTCCTGCTGCCGCCATCGGGCACGAACATCGGGTCATAACCATGGCCAAGCTGGCCACGCGGCGGCCAGGTGAGATGACCGCCCGCGCGGCCCTCGAACTGGCGTTCCGTGCCATCGGGCCAGATGACGCAAAGGGTGCAGACAAATTCGGCGCGGCGCTGGGCCGGCGTCACGGCGCCCCTGGCCTGCAGCTTCTCCTCGACCAGACGCATGGCCCTGCTCCAGTCCCGGTCGGGACCTGCCCAGTCGGCCGTGTAGACGCCCGGCGCGCCGTCCAGGGCCGCGACGCAGAGTCCGGAATCGTCGGAGACGGCGATCATGCCGGTCGCCTGCATCGCGGCCAGGGCCTTGATCCGGGCATTCTGGGCGAAGGTCGTGCCCGTCTCCGCGGGCTCGGCAAGGCCAAGTTCGCCGGCCGAAACCGCCGTCACGCCATAGGGCTTCAGCAGGTCCGCGAACTCGGCAAGCTTTCCCTTGTTGTGGGTGGCGATCACGATTCGGGCATTGGCAAGACTTGGACGCTCGGGCATGTCCCAGATGGCGCCATCTGCAAACTCCAGGCTGTTCCCTGCGGGATCGCGGAAGTAGATGGAGCGCCCGCCGCCCGGCCAGTCGATGACCTTCTCGATCTCGACGTTCATGCCATCAAGATGGCTTTGCCATCGTGCCAGCCCGTCGCGGCTGCTGTGGAAGCAGACATGGCCAGGCCCTGCCACGCCATGCGGCGGCGGTCCCTGGGTGCTGCTCTGCGCAGACGTGACCTCCGGATTGAAGATCAGCAGCATCTGATCGCCGCACTTGAAGAAGACGAAGCGGCCGGGGGTCTCGTCGTAGACCGCCAGTCCAAGAACTCCCGAATAAAAGTCCCGCGCCGCTGCGATGTCGCCGGCGTAGAGAACCGTCTCGAGAATCCGTCCTGCGCGCATCACGCAATCGCCTGGCGCTGCAGGGCCACCAGTTCGCCGATCCCCTTCTTGGCCAGCCCAAGCAGTTCGAGCAGATTGGCCTCGGAGAAGGGACCGCCCTCCGCGGTACCCTGGATCTCGACGATGCCGCCGGTTCCGGTCATGACGAAATTGGCATCGGTCCCGGCGGTCGAGTCCTCGGCATAGTCGAGATCGAGAACCGCCACGTCATTGTGGATGCCGCAGGAGATCGCCGCCACATGGTCCTTCATCGGGAAGCTCTTGAACATGGAACGCGACTGCATCCATGACAGGCAGTCGTGAAGCGCCACCCAGGAACCGGTGATGGCGGCGGTGCGGGTGCCGCCATCCGCCTGCAGCACGTCGCAGTCCAGCGTGATCTGACGTTCGCCCAGCGCAACCAGATCCACCACCGAGCGGAGCGACCGGCCGACCAGGCGCTGGATCTCCTGCGTCCGGCCGGACTGCTTGCCGGCCGAGGCCTCGCGCCGTGTGCGCTCGCCGGTGGCCCGGGGCAGCATGCCGTACTCGGCGGTGACCCAGCCCTTGCCGGCCCCCTTGAGCCAGGGTGGCACGCGCTCCTCCAGCGAGGCCGTACACAGCACATGGGTATCGCCGAAGCGGACGAGGCAGGAGCCCTCGGCATGTTTGGTGAAGCCGCGTTCGAAGCTGACGGCGCGCAACTGATCCGGTTTCCGTCCCGATGGACGCATGATCTGGTTCCTTTCGTGAAGGGGGGTCTTCTAGACCCACAATTGACCTCAGCCAACTTGATTTCTACATTGGCGCCATGAGCATCATTCCGCCCAAGCCGTTCCTTGACGAAAAGCTTCCGGGTATCGCCGGGCTCGACCAGCGCTCGCGCGACATCTTCCGGCGGCTGGTCGACACCTATCTGGAGACCGGCGAGCCGGTGGGGTCGCGCACCATCTCCCGGATCCTGCCCCACAGCCTGTCGCCGGCCTCGGTGCGCAATGTCATGATGGATCTGGAAGAAGCGGGGCTGATCTTCTCGCCGCACACCAGTGCCGGCCGCGTGCCCACCGACCTTGGCCTGCGCTTCTTCGTCGATGCCCTCATGGAGGTGGGCTCGATGAGCGCCGAGGAGCGCGCCCGCATCGACGCCCAGATCGCCGCCTCCAACCGGCCACGGCGCATCGAGGACGTGCTGGGCGAGGCCACAACGCTGCTATCCGGTCTTTCCCACTGCGCCGGCGTGATCGTTACCCCCAAGATGAATGCACGGCTGAAGCACATTGAATTCGTCAATCTCGCGCCGGGCCGCGCCCTGGTGATCCTGGTGGGCGAGGACGGCGGGGTGGAAAACCGCGTCATCGACGTGCCGCGCGGCCTGCCGCCCTCCACCTTCACGGAAGCCTCGAACTATCTGTCGTCGCGCTTCCAGGGCAAGACCATCACCGAGGTGCAGCGCGTGGTGCGCGAGGAGATGGACGGCTTGCGCCGCGAGCTTGACGAGGTCTCGGCCCGCATCGTGGAAGCCGGTGTTGCCGTCTGGGCAGGCGACAACGATCCCCAGGGCAAGACCCTGATCGTCAAGGGTCAGGCCAATCTGCTGGAAAACGCCACCGCGGTGGCCGACCTGGAACGCATCCGGCGCCTCTTCGACGACATCGAGAACAAGAGCGAGCTGGTGCAGCTCCTGGGGCTCGCCGAGGCAGGCGAGGGGGTGCGCATCTTTATCGGCGCGGAGAACCGCCTGTTTTCACTGTCCGGCTCTTCCCTCATCGCAGCACCTTACAAGAACAGCGAGGAGAAGATCGTGGGCGTGCTGGGAATCATCGGGCCGACCCGGATGAACTATGCCCGGATCATTCCCATGGTGGATTACACCGCCAAGGTCCTGGGCCGCCTGCTCACTTGATTTTTCTGGCCTGACGGCCGATATGCGGCGGATATTCCCGACTGACTGACCAGAGAGCGTGAGCATGGCTGACGAGACGAAGACCCCTGACCCGCAGGATTCCGAGGTGGAAACCCCCTTCGCCGACGCCGATGTCGACGCCCGCGACCTCGAGATCGCCATGCTCAAGGACGAGGTTGCCGCCCTTAAGGACCGGCTGCTGCGCACCGCCGCCGACATGGACAATCTGCGCAAGCGGGCCGAGCGCGAAAAGGCCGAGGCCACGCTCTATGCCGCCACCAATTTCGCCCGCGACCTGCTGAGCGTGTCCGACAACATGCAGCGCGCGCTCGCCGCCATGTCGCAGGAGGCCAAGGACGGCGCCGATGCGGTGACCCGAAACCTGATGACCGGCGTGGAAATGACCGAGAAAGAGCTGCTCAACGTCTTCCAGCGCTACGGCATCCGCAAGGTCGACACCGTCGGCCACAAGTTCGATCCCAATCTTCATCAGGCCCTCTTCGAGGTGCCGACCAAGGACCATCCTCCCGGGACGGTGGTCCAGGAAATGCAGTCGGGTTTTGCCATCGGCGACCGCTGCCTGAGGCCGGCCATGGTGGGGGTTGCCAAGGCCGAGGGCTGAGCGGCAAGGGCCAAAGCTCAGGTGGGATGGTTGAAGTGACGGGTGCCGACAGATTTCGGAGGATAGAGATCCTCTAGGCCGAGAATGGCGAAATCGTGGGTGCCTCTTCTGAAGGATATTCCTCCCGCAAGCATTGCCTGGCCAATGCTGAACGGGACACGGCCACCGACAATTGGGAGTTCTATCGCGACAAGCGAGGCGGTTACCGCTGGCGCTGCTTCTCCCCGGCCATCAAGAATCAGGAGGGCAAGTCGACGGATGCCTTCTCATCAAAGAAGTACGCCGAGAACAACGCCCGAATCAACGGCTGGAAGGGCTAGATCGAC
>JAPLOT010000525.1 GCA_026400595.1 Alphaproteobacteria bacterium
TTCGAGGATGCGGCGCGCCGACCAGGCACAGGCACAGGCATCGATGAGGTCGTCCGCACCGACGTCCCGCTGCCGGTAGGCGGCTTCGGGCAGATGGTGCAGCGGAAATCCTGCGCGGCGCAGCAGGTCGCGCCGCAGCGCCTGTCCGGCGGGATCAGGCCGGCCCTTCACCTTCTTGGGCAGCGGCAGCGGATATTCGCCATTCATCGCCCAGAAGGCCAGTTCCGGATGGACCTCGAACACGCGTGATTGCAGACCGGGCGTGATCATCGCATCGATCTCGCGAATCTTCGGAAACAGGTGAAAGCTCTGCTTGGCGATCTTTCGCGGCGGATCAGAGTGCTGCAGGTTGATGGCGCAGGCCTCCCGGTAGTCCTCGCACATGACAGCTGGACGCGCGGGAACCGCGAAGACGCTTGACTGTCGTTCTCCGAGCCTGCGGCGCACCTCGCGTTCGGGCGCACGCCCGTGGCTTTCCGGCAGGCCGATCGGCATGTCGACAGCAATCACGGCAGCTTCGACGTCAAGCAGGTCGCGGAAGCGGCTGACCAGGCGATGCGTGGGCGCGGCGCCCCAGATCACGGCAATACAGCCGCCAGGACAACCGTCGACGCCCATGACCGGCGTCATGCGGCCCGCAACGCCGCAGCCACATCCAGCAGGTCGGATCCGGCGCTGTCCGCAACGGCGCGGTCCAGTATGGCCATGGCGCCTGTGAGGGCCTCGGGCGGCGGTTCACCCGATGCGAGACGGGCGAGATAGAGTCCCGCCAGGAAATCGCCGGTCCCATGCGGCACCTGCTGGTGCAGGCGCGAGAGATGGCGGATGGTCTCGGTCGCGCTGATCGAAAGCGTCGCCAGCTGGTCGCTTCCCGAAGGGATCGAAGTCGCCAGCACATCCGGCACATTGAGTTGCCGAGCAGCCGCTTCGGCTTCCCTGATGCTGCCGGCCCGCCATCCGGTCAGCCATTCCAGCTCGAAGCGGTTGGGCGTCACGCAGGGCGCCAGCGGCACCAGTGTGTCGCGGATCGCCTCTGCGACGGGCAGGGGCACATAGAGCGCGTCGTGGTCGCCGATCACCGGATCGACGAGAACGTGGAGGCGGTCATTCAGGTCCTTCAGCCTCCGGATGATGCGGGCCACGCCATGGATCTGGTCGTTGGACGCGAAGTATCCGGTCATCACCGCCCCACAGATCGAGAGCGCCCCCATCTGCTCCAGAACGCCCAGCATGGCCGCCAGGTCATGCGCGGGAACGCGGAGCGCATGCGGCGTGCCGTGGCCCGGATGGTTGGACAGCAGGATGGTGGGCAGCGCCAGAACCTCGTGTCCCATCGCCTGCAATGCCGGCACCGCCGCGGTATTGCCCACCGGGCCATAGGCAACCTGCGATGAGATGCAGAGGATGCGCATGTCTCAGATGACGTTCTTCTCGAAGAGGGGGTCCTTGCGCCGGATGCGGTCATAGCCGAAGCGCGTGAGATCGATCGTGCGGAACGCGCCATGGATGATGAGTTCGGCGATGGCATTTCCGGCGGCCGGCCCCTGCTGCAGGCCGTGCCCCGAAAAGCCATTGGCGAAGTAGAAATTGCCAATGTCGGGATGCGGTCCGATCACCGCGTTCTGGTCGAGCGCGTTGTAGTCATAGTGCCCGGTCCAGGCATTGATCACCTTCAGCGACTCGAAGGCCGGCACGCGCTGGGCAAGATAGGGCCAGATCCGCTCCTCGAACCAGGAATAGTCGACATCCCAGTTCATCTCGGTGGGTTCTTCGTGTTCCTCCGGCGAGAGTCCGCTGATGAAATGCCGCCCTTCGGGCCGGAAGTAGAAGCCAACCGGATCGACGGTCAGCGGCGCCTTGTGCAGCTCTTCGCTGGCTGCCGGGCAGTCGAGCACGTAGGTATAGCGCTTGCGCGGACCCACAGGCAGGTCGATGCCGGCGAGTGCCGCCAGCACACCGGCGCCAGCGCCGCCGGCATTGACCAACCTGCCGCAGGCAATGATTTCGCCACTGCCGAGAGTTACCGAAGCGACGCGCCCGCCCGCCACGCTGACGCCGGTGACCTCTCCGGAGATTGCGTCCACGCCGCGCGACATGGCGGCCTTCCGGAACAACGTCATGAAGGAGTAGGGGTCAACCCAGCCTTCGCCTGTATGGCCGAAGCAGCCGGCGGCGAGATCCTCTGTCGCCATGTAGGGGAATCGCCGGGCGAGGGCGTCGCCGCGCAGCAGCTGGTTCTTCGCGCCGTTGGCGA
>JAPLOT010000053.1 GCA_026400595.1 Alphaproteobacteria bacterium
GCTCGGCCTTGGCCACACCCTTCATCCGCAGTCCGAATCCAACGTTGTTGCCAATGCTCATGTGTGGGAACAGGGCGTAATCTTGAAAGACCGTGGCCGTCGGACGCTTTGCGGGCGCCAGGCCTGTGCAGTCTGTCCCGGCGATGAGGACGCGGCCGGACGTCGGTTGCAGGAAGCCGCCAAGAATCGACAGCAGAGTGGTCTTTCCCGAACCGGAAGGTCCAAGGAGCACGGTGTAACTGCCGGCTTCAATGGTCAGCGAAATGTCATCCAGGACCTTTGCCCGCCCGAAACTGTGCGAGATGCCTTCGATCGAGACGAGGCTGCTCATGAATTGCGTCTCCGCAGGGCAACGAGCTCGAAGATGATCGCCAGCATCACGGAGACGCCGAAGACAAGCGCGCCAACCGCGTTGGTCTTCGGATTTAGGCCGGCACGCAGCAGGTTCCAGATCTCGACGGGAAGCGTCGTGTCGAAGCGCGTCAGCAGGAAGGCGATCACGAACTCATCCCAGGAAAATGTCATGGACAGGAAGAAGCTTGCAAAGAGCGCAGGCCATAGCATGGGGGCGGTGATCAGGAGCAGAACCTTGATCTCCGAAGCGCCAAGATCCCGCGCCGCCCGCTCGACATTGGCCTGATGATCTCCCATCTGGCTGTAGATGATGGCAAAGCAAAGCGGCAGGTTGATGACCACGTGACCGATGCCCGCGGCGATCAGGGACTTCGGCAGGCCCAGCCAGTTGAACAGAATGAGCAAGCCCATGCCGATGATCAGATAGCTCACGGTGAGAGGCAGGGTGATCAAGCCGCGCAGCAGTGCCGAACCGGGCAGATGGAATCGCGCGAAGCCCCAGGCTGAGAGGAATCCCAGCACTGTCGCGAGGGCGGATGTCGTCACTGCCACGAGGATCGAGTTCATCAGTCCTGAGGTCAGCCGCGCATCGTTGAGTACCGCCTCGTACCATCTTAGCGAGGGACCATTGAAGGGCGGGATGGGAAAGAGCGTGCCCTGAAAGGAAAACAGCACCAGCATGGCGACCGGAAGGAAAATGAAGCCATACAGCGCCATCGCATAGACGCTTGCGATCATGGTCCGCATCAGGCCCTCTCGATCCTGAGCCAGCGGGCGCAGGCGAAATAGGCAAGTGTCACCACGACCATGAGGATGATGGAGAGAGCCGAGGCGGAGGAGAAGTCGCCGCGCCGTCCGATCTGCATCATAATCAGTTGCGGCATGAGCAACTCATTGTTTCCGCCGAGGATCTGCGGCGTGATGTAGTCGCCGATGGCAAGCACGAAGGTGAGGAATGCGCCCACCATGATGCCGGGCAGCGTCAGCGGAAGGATCACGTGGGCGAAGCTCTGCAGCGGGGTCGCACCGAGATCCGCCGCTGCCTTCCGGTAGTTCGGCGAAAGCTGCTTCAGATTGGCATAGATCGTAAGTGTCAGCAGCATGACGAAGAAGTGAACGAAACCGATGACCGTGGCGGTCCGTGTGTTGGCCAGTTGCAGGGGTTCGGTGATGGCACCGAGCTCGAGCAGGGATGTGTTGATCACACCCTTTTCAGCCAGGACAAGAAGCCACGCGTAGGACCTGACGACATAGGAGGTCCAGAAGGGCAGGACCGCCAGCATAAGGGCCAGTCTTTGCCAGCGCCGCGGCACGACGAAGGCAAGGATCCAGGCGAATGGATAGGCCAGCAGGACCGAAATGACCGTCACGATCGCCGTGACCTCGATCGAGTTGGTCATGGCGCGCCAATAGCTCGGGTTGGTGAAGAACTGCCCGTAGTTGGCGAGACTGAATCCAGCGCCACCCTTGGGATAGACGCTCACGATGGCCATGGCCAGGAAGGGCAGGGCAAAGAAGGCCAGCGTCCACAGCAATGCCGGTGTGACGCTGGCCCAGCCGATGCGACTGGCCGTCCCCGGAGTCACTGGGCCTGAATCATTTCGGTCCAGAGGTCCTGCATCTTCTTGTCCAGATCCTCCGATGGAGCGGGATAGGGCTGGGCCCGCTTGAGGAACTCGGGCTGTTCGGCAAAGCGCAAAATGGCCTTCTGCTCATCATTGAGGGCTGCCTTGGAACTCGCCGGCATGCCCCAGTAGCATGACGACGTCGCCAGCCGCGCCTGTCCCTCCGGGCTCATGATGTACTGGATGAACTTCAGCGCCATGTCCTTGTTTTTCGAATCCTTGAACATCGCGAGCGACTGCGACCACAGCACGGCACCTTCCTTCGGGATCGAGAAATCGAGATCCGGATTCTCCTTGGCGATGCCGGCCGTCACCCACTCGCCCCCGCCCACCAAAACGTCCACTTCGCCCGTCGCGAGTGCCGTCTGGCTGGCCACCACATCGGTCACCGCCTTGGCATTCGCCTTCATCTTCGTCAGAACCTCCTTGATCGCGGGCAGGTCGGCCTCGGTCAGTTCCGTGGTCTTCTTCCCGATGGCCATGGCCGCCATCCCGATCACGGGCAGATAGTAGTCATAGATTGCGATGCGTCCCTTGTACTTGTCGCCCGTCAGGACGGCGAGCGACTGCATGTCCTGTGGGTCGGCCTTGGACTTGTTGAATCCGATGGTGTTGTAGCCGAATTTCTCGGTGATGCCGTAGCGCTTGCCGTCGACGACGGTGCTGGCATCCATCTTCACCTCCGGAAACAGGTCGGCCATCGGCAACTGATCTTCCGGCAACGGCTCGAAGAGCCCGCGTTCGACGCCACGCGGGACATCGATCGAGTCGATCACCATGACGTCCCAGTCACCCGGCTGCGACTGTTCGATGATGGCCAGACCAGCTCCCGTGCCCTCGAACTCCTTCACATTGACCTTTATGCCATTCGCATCCTCGAAGGGTTTCAACAGGTTGGGATCGGCATGGTCGCACCAGACCAAGGCGTTGAGATCGGCAGCTGAAGCCTGACCGGCCAGTCCGAAGGCGGTGAGAGCGGCAATGGAAGCACCGGCAAGCCGGCACGCGAGGCTGTGTAATGTCATGACGTTTGTCTCCCGGTCGTTGTTTGCAAAAAAACTGAACCAATTCCAAAATTGAGTCAAATTCAAAGATCTGGCAGACTGACCAGATGTCAGGCTTGCGCGAAAGACAGAAGGCCGTTCGGCATGATCGCATCCTCGCGGCTGCAAGCGCACTGTTCCGCGACCATGGCTACGAGCAGGTAAAGATGGAGGCGCTTGCGGCCGCCGCAGAAGTTTCGATCGGCACGATCTACAACTACTACCAGCATAAGGGCGACCTCCTGATGGCAATCGTCGCCATGGAGGTCAACGAGGTGCTGGCGGCTGGCGAGAAGGTGATCGCTCGACCGCCCCGCGGCGCCGAACGAGCCATCGATACGCTCATCGGCAACTACATCGAGCATTCGCTCGTCTACCTGAGCAAGGAAATGTGGCGTCAGGCCATGGCAATCTCGACGCAGCAGCCCGACAGTCCCTTCGGCAAGACCTATGCCGACCTCGACCTCAGGCTGGCCGATCAGACCTGCCGCCTGCTGCAGAAGCTCCAGACCCTGGGCGTGATCCGGGACGGAGCGGACGCGAAAGCCGCGGGCGAACTTCTCTTCAACAACACGAACATGATGTTCATTGTCTTCGTCAAGACCGCCGGGATGAACGTCGGCGAACTGCGCGCTACCATCCGGCGCCAGAATCGTCCGCTTGTCGAAGCCCTGAAGGTCTGAACCGCATGTCCAAGCCCTGCATCATCACCGTGGCAATCACCGGCTCCGTGCCGCGCAAGGAAAACAATCCGGCCGTCCCCATCACCATTGCCGAGCAGGTTGAATCGACGCAGGCAGCCTTCGAGGCCGGCGCCGCGCTCGCGCATGTCCACGTCCGCAAGGACGACCAGACTCCGACATCCGATCCGGATCGTTTCGCGAGACTTCTGGAGGGCCTGCGCAAGCATTGTCCAGGCATGATCGTGCAGTTCTCGACGGGCGGCCGGTCCGGCAAGGGGTCGGAACGGGGCGGCATGCTGCATCTCGGCTGCGACATGGCCTCGCTCTCGACCGGCTCCTGCAACTTCCCAACCATCATCTACGAGAACCACCCTGATCTTGTGCGGGAACTGGCCGAAAAGATGATGCAGCATGATGTGAAGCCGGAAATCGAGGTCTTCGACCTGTCCATGCTCTATCAGGCCCTCCGCATGGCCGACGAGGGACTGCTGAAGAAACCGCTGCACGTCCAGTTCGTTCTTGGCGTGAAGAACGCCATGCCCTGCATCCGCCAGGCCTTCGACTTCATGGTGGACGAGGTCCAGCGCCTTGCGCCCGAGGCCACCTGGGTCGCAGCCGGCATCGGCAGGCATCAGCTTGAGGTCAACCGCTGGTGCCTGGAACGGGGCGGTCATTGCCGGACCGGGCTCGAAGACAACATCCGCTGGGACGAGACCCGGCTGGCCGCCTCCAATGCCGAGCTGGTCGGCAGGGTTGCGGAGCTCTGCGGCGGCTACGGGCGCCACCCGGCCTCGGCCGCGGAAGCCCGGAAAATCCTCGGATTGAGGCCTGCGGTCTGACGGCCAACTGGCTCCCGGCAACGCCGGAAGCTGGTGCATTTCCTCCGGACGGTCCTTTCTGCTATCAGGACTGCATCATCCAAGGAGTGCGATCCGATGAACAAGCCACACTTCCCCGGTGCCACCGCCTGGGAACCTTCGCCGAACAATCTCGAGCCGTTCTGGATGGGCTTCACGCCCAACCGGGCCTTCAAGAAGCGCCCGCGCATGATCGCCCGGGCCAAGGACATGCACTATTACGACCTGTCCGGCAGGGCCATTCTCGACGGCAGCGCGGGGCTCTGGTGCTCCAACGCCGGCCACTGCCGCGAGCCCATCGTCTCCGCGATCCAGAAGTCGGCCGCCGAGCTGGACTTCGCGCCGACCTTCCAGTTCGGTCATCCCAAGGTGTTCGAACTGGCCTCGCGCCTCGCCACCATGGCCCCAGGCGATCTGAACTACGCCTTCTTCTGCAACTCCGGATCCGAGGCCGCCGACACGGCTCTGAAGATCGCGCTGGCCTATCACCGCGCCAACGGACAGGCCAGCCGCACCCGCCTGATTGGCCGCGAGCGCGGCTATCACGGCGTGAACTTCGGCGGCATCTCGGTGGGCGGCATGGTCGCCAACCGCAAGTGGTTCGGCGCCATGCTGGCGGGGGTGGATCACCTGCCGCACACCTACAACCGCAAGGAACAGGCCTTCACCCGCGGCGAGCCGGAATGGGGCGGCCATCTGGCCGACGAACTGGAACGCCTCGTGGCCCTGCATGATGCCTCGACCATCGCAGCGGTCATCGTCGAACCCATGGCCGGTTCCACCGGCGTGCTGCCGCCGCCCAAGGGCTATCTGAAGCGTCTGCGCGAGATCTGCGACAGGCACGGCATCCTGCTGATCTTCGACGAAGTCATCACCGGCTTCGGCCGCCTCGGCCATGCCTTTGCGGCCGAACGCTTCGGCGTCACGCCCGACATCCTCACCTTTGCAAAGGGTGTTACCTCGGGCACCGTCCCGATGGGCGGCTGCATGGTGCGCCAGGGAATCTACGACAAGTTCATGAACGGCCCCGATCACGTGATCGAACTGTTCCACGGCTACACCTACACGGGCCACCCGATGGCCGCGGCTGCGGGTGTGGCCACCATGGACCTGTACCGCGACGAGAAGCTCTTCGAGAATGCCAAGAAGCTTGAGAATGTCTGGGCCGACGCGGCCTTCACGCTCAAGGGGCATCCGCTGGTGGAGGACATCCGGACCCTTGGTCTCGTGGCTGCGATCGACCTCAAGCCGATTGAAGGTTCACCGGGTCTCAGAGCCTACAAGGCGATGGAGAACGGGTTCCACGATGCCGGAATGATGGTCCGCATCACGGCCGACCAGAGGTCGCCGCAGGATTGGCCAGTGCTTGCAGGGCTTGGCTTGTTCGCCCTCATTGCCATGTGCTGTGCCGTCTATCTGGTTGCGTCGGGACAGAACCAGACGCTGGTCGTTTCGGGCGCGATCCTCGTGCTGGCCGTGGGCCAGATGGCCATGCTTGCCGTGCTCGGGCGGCGGCGATCCGATTCCGGCAACCGGGACGCACAAAGCGCGCGCGCCTTGCGGGGCATGGCGGAGTCCATGCGGTCGCTGGACGAGCGCCTGGCCGCGCTCGAAAGCCAGCCTGCGACTCCGACCGGACTACTGGAGGGAATCGCCGCTGAAGTGCGGAGCCTGCGCGACAGCATCGGCGGGCTGGTGCAGGGCAGCGAGCCGCCCAAGGCCGAAGCGCCTCCTCAAGAGCCGATGCCAAGCGCCGAACCGCAGGTGGCCGATCCCGAGCGCGAAACGGTCGATGCCAATGAGCGGATCGAGCTCATGCTCGAGCCGATCATCGAACTGTCGTCGGGAAGTACCCTGCACTACCGCGCGCTACTGAGCCTGGCCGACGACCAGGGCAACCGCTTCGGCCACGACCAGCTGATGGGCAAGGCCGAGGAGGGCGGCATGCGGGACATTCTCGACAGCCATGCCCTCAAGCTCGTGGCACCCGTGCTGCGCCGGTTGCGGGTCCGCAATCCGGGGATGCGCGTCTTCGTCTCGCTGGGCGGCACGACGCTCGGCTCGCCCGCGGGCACCGCCCGGCTGCTCACGGTGCTCGAACAGGAACGCGACATTGCCAGCGGCATCGTCTTCGAGATTTCCCAGGACACGCTTGCTTCGCTCAACAAGACCGGCATCGAAAGCCTGGCCCAGTTCGGACGCATGGGGGCCACCATGGCGCTGTCGAACGTGGCCGTCGCTGGCGTCGACCTGCCGGCCCTGCGCCAGCTCGGGGTCAAGTTCCTGTCCATCGCGGCGGCCGCCTTCGATGCCGGCTTCGGCGCGGCCTCGGCCTGGCGCGACTTCACCCAGTATGCCCGTGCCATGCAGTTCCAGATCATCGCGACGGGCATTCACTCGGCCCAGCAGGCCAGCGCCGCCACGACCATCGTGCGCTTCGGCTGCGGCCCCTTCTTTGCCCCGCCGCGCAAGGTGAAGAGCGACGCCGGCGTTGCGCCAGGACAGCGTCAGGCCAGCGCCGCCTGACGGTAGAGAGATGCGCAGTCTCTCCGAGCGCTATCCCGTCTGGTTCTGCGACGTCTGGGGCGTGGTGCACAACGGGCATGTCCCTTTCGCGGCGAGCGTCTCGACGCTGGCGCGGCACCGCGCGAATGGCGGCACCGTCCTCCTGGTGACCAACTCGCCGCGCAGCCGGCAGGGCGTCGAGATCCAGTTGCGCGAGATCGGCGTGGCGCCCGAAAGCCATGACCTGGTCGTGACCTCGGGCGACGTCACGCGCGACCTCATCGTGAAGAGGGGCGGGGGCCAGCTCTTCCAT
>JAPLOT010000047.1 GCA_026400595.1 Alphaproteobacteria bacterium
CACGAGGTGCGCAGCGCCGTCCGCGTGCTCATGTCCAAGGCGGACAATGTCCCGCTGATCGAATCGCAGGAACGGATTCGTATCGACATTTTCCTGCGGGACAATCTTCCCTAGGTCAGAAGGTCTTCGGCTCGGGCTGGCCCAGGATGAATCCGGTGCCGTCGAGACCATAGATATCGTCGCGGAAGTTCACGCGTCCGTCTTCGGTGGCCCATGCGGTCAGGTACATGAAGCGCACGCCCGGACCGTTGTTGATCTTCAGGTCATAGGGCTCGACGTTGGCCTGCACCATCTCGACCTGCATCATGTCGACGTCCGGCTCGCCCTGCAGGATCCAGTCGACAACCGTCTTGACCTGATCGATTCGGACGCAGCCCGAACTCTCGAACCGCACGTTGCGGCCGAAGGACTCCTGATGCGGCGTGTCGTGCATGTAGACCATGTGCTCGTTCGGGAAGTTGATCTTCACCGTGCCCAACGAGTTGTGCGCGCCTGGCTCCTGGCGGAAGAAGTAGCGTTCGGGTGGCGTGGTCGGCCAGTCGATGAGCGAGGGGTCGATCTCCGGTCCGTCGACGCCGTCGAAGATGCGGATCTGCATCTTTGCAAGGTAGGAAGGATCCTTGAGATAGTTCGGGACGATGTCGCGCTCGACGATCGACGCCGGAATCTTCCAGTATGGGTTGAAGTTTATGTCGCTTACCGTGCTGATCAGTGTGGGCGAGGGACGCTCGAGCTTGCCGACCACGATGTTGTGGCGCGAATAGACGGTATTGTACTGAACCGTTTCCAGCTGCGTGCCGGGAATGTTCACGAGGATGTAACGGTCGCCGAGACCTTCGACATAGGCCTCGATACGTGGAATGTTTTCCTTCAACATGTGCAGGCGCGTCTCGGCAGAGACATTCAATGCCGCGAGTGTCTTCTCCGCCACGATTCCGCTGGGCAGGACACCGTGATTGATCTGGAAGGCACGCACCGCGTCGGCGAGTTCATCGTCGAATACGTTCGCGTTCTCGGCCGTCAAGGTCTCGAAGGGCAGGTAGTTCTCGGCCACCAGGCGATGGCGGAGCGCGATCACGCCGTCGCCCTTGTTGCCCTTCTTCAACTGCTTCACGGAAAGTTCCGGCCAACCTCCGCCCGCCGCGAACTCCTCGTACATGGCGATTGCCGCGTAGGTGAAGTCGACCGAGCCAGGGGAGATCATCGGCATCTCATTCTGGCCGACGAGGATTTCCGTCTGCGTGGCCAGCTTCTGACCCGCCTTGGCTGGCGCCGTAGCAATCGAACTCGTCTGCACCGGGTCCTGCGCGAAGGCAGGCACAGCCGCAAGGCTGGCCGTGGAAAGCAAGGCTCGGGTAAAGGCACGTCGCGTGAGCACGGCGTCAATCCTCTCTGTCATCGCAGCAGATTTGGTCGATTGCGGTAAAGTTGGCCTTAATGGCGCAGGGGTCTGGTAGTCCAGAGCTTCGGCGGGAATGAGGCAGGGTTAGTTTGCCGCAAGCGCTGTCACCTCCCGTCTGAACGGCATATCTAGAAAGTCGACCGGCGGATCGCCGAATTCCTCGGCGAATTTACGCCCCGCATGAACGGCAGCGGCAATTGTGCCCGGTCCGAAACAGTCGCCGGCCCGGGAAACGGAATGGCCGGCCTTCAACAAACTGTGAAAGAGCGAGTCGACCGGGTCGCGTGCGGTGACCATCACCACCGATGCGGCCGCGATCTCGCGGGTCTTGCCCGTAAAGCTGCAGCCCAGGGTCGCATGAGCTGTCGCGATCGACTTCACCAGCGTATTGGCTTCGATCCTGACATCAAGCTCAAGCAGCCTGCTCTGGATCGTTGCCTGCTCGAGCGTTGCCTTGGTGAAGATGGAGACCAGCGGCGCGGGCGTCACCAGCGTCACCGTAAACCCATGCTTGCGCAACAGCTCTGCGAGAACCCCGCCCATGTAGTAGTGGTCGTCATCGTAGATCACCACGTCGCGGCCGCGCGGCATCCGGCCAGCCATGATGTCGTCAGGCGTCAGCACGTCGGCGTCCGCGGCAAGCGCGATCGGCCGCACCTGGGCACTGCCTGTCCCGTCACGGCGCCATGTCGCGCCGGTCGCCACCAGCACATTGTCGGCACCGAGTTCGGCTACCGTCTCCACGGTCATGTCGCTTTCGAGGTAGAGTGAGACATTCGGCATCTTGCCGATCTGCAGCATCCGCCAGTCACGAACCCGGCTCCAAGCTGCGAGACCCGGCAGCCGGCACTCGCGGGCGACGCGGCCACCCGGTTCGGCCGCGCGATCGGCGATCGTGACCGTCAGCCCGCGTTGACCCAGGGCGCGCGCTGCCTCCAGGCCCGCGGGACCCGAGCCGACCACAAGGACATGTGCATCTTTCTGTTTCGGACGAATCGTTTCCGGATGCCAGCCGCGCCGCCACTCCTCGCCCATGGTGGGATTCTGCGTGCAGCGGAGTGGCGTCATGGTGAAGTCGTTGCTGATGCAGATGTTGCAGCCGATGCATTCCCGGATGTCGTCCAGACGGCCCTCCTCGATCTTTTTCGGGAGAAAGGGATCGGCAATCGAGGGCCGTGCGGCGCCGATCATGTCCATGATGCCCTGGCGGATGACGCGCACCATGGAATCGGGTGATGTGTAACGGCCGACGCCGACGACCGGCTTGCTGGTCAGTTTCTTCACGCCCTTGATGTAGGGTTCCTGGAAACCCTCCTCGGCGAAGCGCGAGGTCTGCGAATCCTTGGACCAGCTCGAAAGCGACAGGTCCCAGAGGTCGGGAAGCTCCGCCATCATTGCAATGGCGTCTTCCACTTCGGCGGGTTCGAGGCCGGCCGCACCCTGGAATTCGTTCATTGCAATGCGCACCGGCACGGCGCAGCTGCCGCCCACTGCATCCTTCGTGTCCTCGATCACCTCGCGCAGGAGGCGCGCACGGTTCTCGAGCGAGCCGCCATATTCGTCGCTGCGGAAATTGGTGGCGCGCGAGAGGAACTGCTGGAAGATCCCGAGGCCATGCCCGGCATAGACATAGACAAGATCGAAGCCCGCCGCCTTGGCACGCAGCGCCGCCGCGCGGTGGGCGCGGCGCAGGTTGCGGATGTCCTCTTTGTCCATTTCACGGGCTTGCACCGGGCTGTTGAAGAAACTTGCCGCAGGCATGGGGCTCGCCGCCATGGGGATCTCGCGCGACCAGAGGTTCACGGCGGTGTATCCGGAGTGGCAGAGTTCGATGCCCGCAAGCGAGTCATGTGCGTGGATCTTCTCGGCGATGCGGGCCAGCATCGGAATGTCCTGATCGCTCCAGATGCGGAGTTCGACATAGGGTGCGACATCGGCGCCGTGATGGATCTCGACCATCTCCGTGCAGACCACCGCCCAGCCGCCCTGGGCCTTCATGCCGCGCATGGCCGCCAGCGCCGAGGCGTCGCGATAGCCCATGCCATTGCAGTGTGGCACCTGATAGAAGCGGTTCCGCGCCGTCACCGGGCCGATGCGCACGGGCTCGAAAAGTATGTCGTAGCGGGGATCTCGGGTCATGGCGGCCTCCGGTTTCGCATGTCTCTAGCAGGAAGGCCCGGCTCCCGGCTATGGTTGCCGAAATCTTGGATGGCGTGAGAATCTCGGGTGACAGTTGCATTTGCCGACATCGAGGCGGCTGCAGAACGTCTTGGCGGCCGCGCCACACGGACGCCGCTGCTCGAATCGGCGGTCCTCAATGCCACCGTCGGCGGGCGGGTGCTGCTGAAACCCGAGTGCCTGCAACGTACCGGCTCCTTCAAGTTCCGCGGCGCCTGGAATGCCATTTCGCAGCTTGACCCGGCGCGAAACGCCGGTGGAGTGGTGGCCTATTCCTCCGGCAACCATGCCCAGGGCGTTGCCGCTGCGGCGCGCATTGTCGGCCTTCCGGCCCTGATCATCATGCCGTCCGACACGCCACGGATCAAACAGGAGAACACCCGCAGCTATGGTGCCGAGGTCGTCCTCTACGACCGTGCCACCGAGGACCGGGAGGCCATTGCCGCCTATCACGTGGCACATCGCAGCGCGGTCTTCATTCCTCCCTTCGATCATCCCGACGTCATCGCAGGGCAAGGGACAGTGGGACTGGAACTGGCGGGGCAGGCGGTTGCGGCCGGCTGTGCACTGGATCACGTTCTGGTCTGCTGCGGCGGTGGCGGTCTGGTGGCGGGCATCGCGATTGCCATGGCTCGGCTGTCGCCCAGCACGCTTGTGCACAGCGTCGAGCCCGACGGTTTTGACGACTATGCGAGAAGCCTCCGATCGGGGCGGCGCGAGCGCAATGCGGCCCAGGCGGGCTCGATCTGCGATGCGCTCTTGACGCCCCAGCCGGGCGTGCTGACCTTTGAGATCAACCGGCACCTCCTGGGCGAGGGGCTGGTGGTCGACAATCGCAATGTGGCCGATGCGATGCGCTTTGCTTTCGAAGTGCTGAAGCTGGTGATCGAGCCCGGCGGCGCCGTGGCCCTTGCTGCCGTCCTGTCCGGAAAGCTGCCGACACGCGGCCGCAACATCGGCGTGATCATTTCTGGCGGCAATGCGGACGCCTCGCTGTTTGCGAGAGTGCTCCGGGGCGAGATCTAGCCCGCGCGTGCCAAGTCCTCCTGCACCGGTACGCTGATCTCTTCTCCGGGCTTGTGACGCACGATGACGATCCGGCGGCTTGGTGGAGCTGCGGCCTGCGGTGGCTCTTCGGCGACCACTTCAGGCCGGCTCGGCTGCTCCTGTACAGCCTCGGCGTCGGCCGCCTCGGATGCCGCACCGATGCGGGTGATCGTGAGTCTGGCGCCACGCTTCTCGTCGGGGAGGGCCGATGGCTTCACGGCCGCAATGGCGGCCTGCGGCGCCGGCTCGAAGATATCCTCGTCCTTCTTGAAGTACTTCATGTGGCGAGGTGCCAGTTCAGGAACCGGTGGCACTGCCGTGTCGGGCTTCGGGCTGCGGGCAAGTGCTTCGCCGAGGCGGGCGATCAGTTCGTCGTGATTGCCCAAAACCGTTGCCTCCAGGCGGCGCATCTGATCCAGAAGCTGCGTGGTCTCTCTCGATCTGAGGCGCTTGGCGTATTCAGCCAAGAACCAGCGGCCGCGCTGCGTTTCCAGCACGGCAGACTCGATGGCCTCGAAGGACTCCGGCGACAACTCGGTCGACATACGCTAACTCCACACACAAACACCTCTGCAGAACTCGCAGATGACCCGGACGTCAATTATGTTAGGGAATGGTGAATCTTTGGTTTAAGGCCGCGCTCGATCAGTCAAGATCATGTCTTCACGTCGCTTTTTTGTCCGATTTTCGGCCTTCAACGCCTTCCTCTTCCTCGGGACCGGCATCCAGCTGCCGTTCCTGCCGCTGTGGCTGAGGAGCGAGGGGCTCTCCGATTCACAGATTTCCCTGATCGTGGCGGCGATGATGGCGATCCGCATCTTTGCCATGCCGCTGGGCACCTACCTGGCTGACCTGACCGGTAACCGCCGCCGCGTCATCGTGCTGTCGACCCTCGCATCCTTTGTCTGCTACGGACTGCTCTACTTTGTTGACGGTTTTGTCAGTCTGCTGATCATGGCCGTGCTCGCGGCAGCGCTCTTTGCGCCGGTCGGGCCGCTCATCGAGGTCTTCGCGATCGAGGGAAGCGCTCACTACGGTATCGACTATGGCCGCATCCGGCTCTGGGCGTCACTGAGCTTTCTTTCGGGCAGCCTGCTGTCGGGCCTGTTGCTTGAGTTCGTGCCGGTCAACGCTGTCATTCTGCTCATTGCCGGTGCCCAGGGGATAGGTGCGCTCGCTACGCTGTTGCTTCCCCCCGATCATGGTATCGTCAAGTCCAAGACCAGGCAGATCCGCTTTTCGGCTGTCCTCGTCTGCGTCTTGGCTGCAAGTTTTCTGATCTTCGCGGCAGCCTCCAGCATCGGGCAAGCCAGCCATGGCCTGCTCTATGCCATGGGATCGGTCCATTTCAGCGATCTGGGCTACAGCAAGTTCACCATCGGCAAGCTTTGGGCAGTGGCTGTCATTTCCGAGATCGTGATGTTTGCCTTCTCCAACCGTATCCACAGGCGCTTCGGCTCGGTCAATCTGATTGCCCTGGGGGTTAGTTGTGGCGTGTTGCGCTGGGGCCTGATGGCGCTGGAACCGCCGCTCGCCATTATGTACCTCGCACAGACGCTGCATGCCGGATCGTTCGGGCTCACCCACCTCGGCACCATGCACTGCATCCGCGAGACCATTCCGGACGGCATGCGCAATACCGTGCAGGGCCTCTATTCCGCGCTCTCCGGCGGCATCCTGTTGTCCGCTTCCATGTGGGCGGCTGGGCCCCTCTACGGCGCCTTCGGTGGGCAGGCCTACTGGGTGATGGCAGCTTGTGCGGCAGTTGCCCTTGTGCTGGCGCTGATCCTCGCCCGCATCAGCCCCAGAGCGAACTAGGCGCCGGATACATCAGGCTTCCCTCGAAGCGGATGCCTGGGTCGCGATCCCGTCTCAGCAGCAAGGGTCCGTCGAGATCCACCACATCGGCGTATTGTGCCACCAGCATGGCGGGCGCCATGGCCAGCGAGGTTGCAAGCATGCAACCCACCATGATGCGCAGGCCTTTGCTCTGCGCGTCTCGTGCGAGCGCCAGCGCCTCTGTCAGGCCGCCGGTCTTGTCCAGCTTCACGTTGATGGCATCATACTTTCCCACCAGCTGCTCCAATCCGCTGCGATCATGCGCGGACTCGTCGGCACAGACGGGAACCGGCCTTTCCACATGACGCAGGGCCTCGTCATTGCCGGCGGGCAGCGGCTGCTCGACGAGTTCCACGCCCACGTCGGCACAGATATTGAGCATCGCCGCAAGAGTGTCAGGCGACCAGCCCTCGTTGGCGTCGATGATGAGACGGCTCTTCGGTGCCGCCGCGCGAATGCGCCGCAGTCGATCGGCATCTCCATCGCGGCCGAGCTTCAGCTTCAGAAGCGGTCGATGTGAGGCGCGGGCCGCAGCCTCGGCCATGGCTCCAGGCGTGTCGAGGCTGAGCGTATAGGCGGTCACAAGTGCCTGCGGCTCATGCAGCCCGGC